>NZ_JAYGHV010000275.1:0-56459 GCF_034932145.1 Spirulina sp. 06S082
CTTCAGGAGTTGCCCCCGCAGCAGAAATGCCTTCAATCAATCCTGTTTCTGTAAAGCCCAAAACACAAGCAAAATAAGGCAATTTTCCGCGATATTGCTTGAGCCAGTTTTCCCCTTTTTCTTGTTGAGTGTGGATTTTTATCAAATTTGTTTCTGGTTATTTATTTTTAACTGTAACAAGAAAAGAAGTTCGTTACAGAACGAACTTCTTTGATAAAATCGAGATTACTTGTTTACGCTTGAGGATGACCGCAAGCAGCAGGTTGATCGCTTTCATTATCTGGATATGACGTATTAGCGAGTAAAACAGATACTGAAGTTGGAGAAAACTGTGATATAGTATAATATAAGTTAGGTACTGCTTACCCATAGTAATTGGATATTATTATCGCTGTAGTTCTTATAAACTTATACGAGAAATTAGAGATTTATTTCTCAAAAAGGCGACAATAAGACAGACTTTTTAAAAGTTCCAATTTTATGGATTTTCAATACTTAAGAAAAATTTATAATTAAGGAATCTAAATTTCATGAATTTTTCATTGATTAGTCAAAGACTCAAAGATTTAGAGCATAATATTCGTGAAGATATGGAATTACTCAATGAATTTGAGGAAGAATCGAGATACGAAACAAATCCTCGAATTAAAGCAGGCTATCGAAAAGAAATTAAGCGGCAACAAGAATCAATTACTAAATATAAAAAAGAATATACTGAACTCAAAAAAGAATTGGATAATTCTCAAGAATCATTGGCCGAGGTACAGAATATATATCGTCAATTAGAACAGATGGATTCTAAATTGAACTTGTTAGTTGAGGGTCAAGTTACTATTTATCAAAATCTAAATCAAATGCAACAAAATTTATTAGATCAATATGATATGAGCGAACAAGCTGTTATTGCTGAAATTGTAAAACAGTTAAACAATAACCAATTAACCTTAACTCAAACATTATGAAATGAAAGAGAAACAAATCAGATTTTAGAATCAGATATAGGAGAAATGGTAGCTATTTTTCAAGAAAGAATTTTTTCTCTACCTGCATTAGCTCCAAATCAGCAAAATTCTATTGATAAGGTGCTTAAAAATCCTGAATTAGATGCTAAACACAAATTAAAGGTTGTAATACCAATTATTCCTTTTGTGCTTGAATATGAAGGAGAGCTAGAATTGGGAACTGGATTTGATCTTAAATCAGCTTGGAAAAAACTAATAACTAAATTCAGAGAAATCAATGAATAATATCTCTACATGACTATTTTGGAAATCAGATCACTAGGAATTCTTTTCTAGAAAAAATCTTAATCAATCTCTTTAAAAAGGAATACCTAAGAGTTTTCCAGAATCATTCTCGTCAGTTAACCTTAATCTTATATAGCTAGAAAAATCAAAATTATCCGAGAACTCTGATTCAGGAATCATATCTGAATTAAGTGTACAAATATACTGAAATGTTCGTTGAGATGATTCTCTAGCTACTAATTCTAATGCTAATGCAATTTGTCTTTCATCAACGCCATCAAAAATAGTGCTATCGTGAATTAAGATATTGGGTGCAGGATTGCGCCCAGACCAGAGTTGAGCTAAAGTCAAATCATAACAAAATATTTTCATATTACCAATTCCTTCACTACCATCACGAGCGATATTTACATTAAAATTGTATCCTTTGTCTACTACATTAATAATTAGCTCTCCGGGAGTATTGTAAAGCTCTTGAGAATTAGAATTAAAGAATGAAATCGCAAGGTTTTTTTGAATATCACGCTCTCGCAAATCACGTTTCATACTCATTATTAAACGTTCTGTTTCAATTTTCAAAGCACTTTTATCTTCTTCAAACTGTCTCAGCTCTTCAATTCTTCTATTGATTTCATTAAGATCGGCTTTAGTATCTAAATAAAGAGATTGAAGTTTGGTATGTTCTTCTAATGCTCCATGAGTTTGCAAGACCTCTAATAACGATGCTCTTTCTGTTGTTTTTTGTCTAATAATACCGTTTGTTTTCTCTATTAAGTCGCTAAGTTTCTTGATTTCAGATTCAAGAAATTCTTGACGATTTTGAACAATTTCATTATGAAATCGAGTTACATCTTCTAACCTACGAATAACTAAATTAGGTAATTCAACATCAGCACTTTGATAAAGATTAATCAATTCATTTCTGTCAGGTTCATTTTCTTGTTCTAACGAAGATAAGTAGCATTGTTTCAATCTTTGATTGATTAAATTTTCATTAGTTGCATCATGAATTTCTCGAGTTAAACGATCTGCATTTTGCTCAAGTTCATGATATTCAGGATAAACCTGAAAATTAAGTAAATTGGCTTCTTTCGCGTTTAGTAGTTGTTCAGTTTGAACTTTATAGGCTTCTAATTCTCCTAAATTTCCCAAAATTGCACTTCTTGCACCTTCTTCCGTTGTTTTTTTCAGTTGCTTAATATTGTCGAGAAGTTTTTTTCGATCTTTTAAACGTTGTAAATCTCGTGAATATTCCCAGCCAAGACCTAATAAAAAAGAATTGTTGATTTGTTTATCCCATTCAACTTGTTTTCTATAATGTTCAAAAGGAGTGGAATAGGCATCTCTACCGCGACGAATAAAATACGGAATTAGACTTCTAAATGTTGGAGAGAATTGTCTATCTTGGCTATTAATAGGTAAGCCAAAAATTAAATTACCTAAAATGGCTTTCCAAGAGTCTAATTTTAAAATATTTTTCCCATTTTGTTGTTTAGGTTGAATTTCCCAATCAGTTGTATCTCCTTCAATTTCTATTTGTGATGGTTTATCAATACTGCGAGTGGCTATAATCATTGAGTTAGCTAAAGTTAAATCTAAGCTGAAAGTCCATCCTGGAAGATAAGATTTATGAAGTTTGTTTTTTCTATCTATATTTGCCCCCAGACAAAAATGAATAATTGCAATTAAAGTTGATTTACCCAGACCATTACGTGAGTCTTTTTGATCCGAAATTTCCGTTCGATCTGCTAATATCACATTAAAGCCCGGATGAAATTCAACCGTTTTGAACAAAGATTGATTGGCCTTGACAGAATGAATCAGCATGAGTTTTTCCGGAGTAGTCCTTCCTTTAGTTCTATTGCACCAATCATATACAACAGATCGAGAGTCAAAATAAAACGCTCAAATGTAGCAAACTCTGGTCGTGCAGATACTTCGTTCCAGAGTGCTGTTACTGTCTTTGATCGGTCTAAGTGTACTAATATTATACCACCTAAACCTAAAAATGAATTTTTTACTGGTATGTGCTTAGTTGGCAAAATCATTTTTCAAAAATCTCACATTTTTCAAAGAAATAACATAAAACGGCTAATCCTGCTGCTTGTAGATCAAAATCTTCATTAAAGCCACTAGAAAATTGATGCAGTTTATGGAATAGCTGATCTCCTTTGAAACCTTGTTCTCTTAGTTTTTGGTATTCTCTTACAAATCCAGATTTTAATTTTTCAGGAAAATCTGGATTGATTTTAACAAAATTTTCAATGAATTTCCGAACATTTGTTGCCGGTATAATTCCCATCATCAATCTATGGTGAATCTGTAATGTTAATTCATTTTTTAAGATTTTTTGTTGAGGAGGAATTATTTTAAAATTTGTTTCTGGAGGAAGAGGTGGCATACAAAGAATACTTTTAGTTACGATTTCTAATTCTCTAAATGTAATATTTATCATCGCCTTTTTTAAACTATGTTCAAGCTCTTGCTCATAACCATTCCTTCTATTTTTACTTTCATTGATCTGAGAATTCAGTTTTCCTTGCTCTTGAGGATTTTTTTCATACCTTAGTCGATCTTCTAATTCTTTTTGTAAATCTAATTCTGTAGAAATATGAGCTTCTACTTGATTTTTTCGTTGACAGTTCACTATTGTTAACTCCTCAATATAGCTATGACATAATTATAGATTGTCTGACAATGTGTGCAATCTCTCTTACTTGATGCCATACAAATGTTCGCATTGAGCTACAGCAAATTCAGCGAGATGCTAACCACCAGAGAGGCGATTGCTAATAACTAATAATCATACTCAAAGATAACTTGAATCCAGTGAGGAGGGCGAGGAATGGGATTTTTGAGGCGATCGAAAATCAATAAAGCAACGATGTGAACCGTAAAGAGATAGATTAGACTATTGAAAACAAGCAAAGCAAACGCGATCGCCTGAATTAAACCAATATCCGGCTGTGCTAAAATGCCCAACTGAATAAACAACCAATTTAACCAACTGGTAATTTGGTTCATCGCATAAAGCCAAAAGTTTTCCCCGAGGAAAATGGAAATTAAAACAATGCGAAAAAAAGAACCAAATGTTCCTAAAATTGTCCCCAACAAAATCGAAAAGTACCAACTTCCTCCCCGCTTCCAAATCATCCCTAATTGAACCCCCATAACCGCATAGGGAATCGTATACATAATACTGCGCGTCGGTCCCATTAATACAGCCAGCAATAATCCTGAAATTAGAACCCCCATCCAAGCAGCACGACTTCCCCGACGCAAGTACACTAAGGCGATCGGGATCGGAAAAAGCACTTGCAAGACAGGACCCAGAGGAAAATAATAATTAATCAGCCAGATTAAACTCGCTGCACTGGCTAAAAAGGCTGTTTCTACCATTACCAAAGCAGCCACAGGAGGAGTTTGCGGCACTTCTATTGTTTCGTCCTTCGTAGATAAAGTTTCCTCTTCATCAACCGTATCAACCCAATTCGTGTCATCCATATAAACAACAAATAACAAACAACTAGGTAATCGTTTTTTCTAATTTCTGCTTGTCGGGAATCCTCAGAATATCGTGTTCGCGCTGAATTAAGCCTTTTTTCTCCAATTTGGTGAGAACTCGGGTGACGGTTTCCCGCGCTAAACCGCTTAAACTGCTTAATTCTCGATGAGGAAGATTGGGGATTTCAATACCCTGCTTGCCTTCTTTCCCTTGTCCTTCTGCTAAAAAGAGTAAAGTATCAGAAACGCGTGACATACTATCGGCTTCTCTGAGTCGCAAGCGGCGATTGACCTGTCGCAAGCGGGTCGCCATTAATTGGGCTAAACGGACTCCAGCTAAGGGTTCTGTACTAATTAACTTGACAAAATCTTGAGCGGGTACACTACTAATTTTTGTGGTTGTCAAGGTAATTACATCCGTCGATCGCGGCACTTCTTCTAAAGCTGCCATTTCTCCAAATACTTCCCCTTTACCAATAATATTTAGGGTGACTTCTTTGCCATCGAGGTTGTAGGTTCGGATTTTGACCCAACCATCCACAATAAAATAGACTGAGCCACCCCAATCATTTTCCAAAAGAATGACTTGATTAGGGGGATGACTGCGGATAACCGCATGGGACGTAAGCCTATCGAGGGCATCATCCGGGAGCCCTTGAAAGAAAGGGGCGGCATCGATAAGTTCTTGGATATCGGGGTTGAGTTCGCGGGGTTTGGTTCCTTCCATGAGGCAAGAGCTAGACGATCGCCAATGTTTCGGTTATCCTGCCCGAAGGCGAGGCGATCCGGAACGTTCACAAGTTATTATGCGCTAATTACGCTTACAGTGTTACTCAAATCTGGAAATTTCCCCATTTTCTTCTGGGAGATATCCCCGATTGACCTTAAGTTTCCTTGATAAGCGGGAATTGAATAGTATAAGAAGAGTAGCATAAAAAGCGAAACGCCGAGTTTATCGATCGTTTTTACTGAGGCTGTTGCCTTGTACAAGTGCTGTGAGCGTTTTAATCTAAGGATTTGCGGTGATTTCATACAACGATATTCAAACTCTTATCGCCGAGATTGACAAGGTTCTGCCTCGGGATGCGGAACCGGTCGAGGCCGCTGGGTCGTTGGCTGAGGACAAGGGTGCTGAGGGGTCTAAACAGGAAGCGGTATTGGCGAAAATTCGCTGGTATTTGCTCGATTTGCGAAATCAAATTGAGATAACACCTTCTGACTCTTCTCAACTGGGGACGGAACAAAAAGAGACGGCTAAGGCGATCGCCGATGCGGTGATGGCGCAGTTAAATGTTCAGCGTCAGGATTGGTTGCAACCCCTACAGATGGAGGTGGAGGCACTACGACAACAGCGCGAGTCTATCCTGCAAGAAATTCGCACTCTGGAGGGGAAGCATTTACAGTTAATGTCGGATTTCTTGCAAATTCTCCTGGGACGTTGCAGCAAGGCACTACAACAAGAATTTGCTCTCTCTCTGGAAAAGTTTGAAGCCCAGTTATGGCAATTGCAAGGGACGGGGGATGACAAGGTAAATTCTTTGACCCCTTTAAAACACCTCGATCGCCTCCAGCAATTGCGATCGCTTCAGCAACAGGCAGATTTCCTCGTTCTCAATCTTGATAGTACCTTCCGCAAGGTTTTTGCGTCTTTAGAGCGGGATATGGAAAGCTATCAAAGGTCTCTATCCCAAGGAATTGAGCAAATGCACGTCCTGGGAAAACAGGGGGAGACTGTTTTAGCGGCTTATCTTCAGCGTCTCAACCCAGAAACGGCGGCACAAATTCCCCCGTTGGACAACAGTATTGACCAACAAATTGACCAAAATCCCTCTTTGTCTGAAACTGGCGATCGCGAAGATACGCCAGTTTCGGAAATGTCCCTGTTTCCCTTTGCGGGGATGGAGATTCCCGAAACTCCCAAGTTGCAAGAAGGGTCCCCCCAAGGTTGGGATGTAGAGGAGGAAGGTAAATCTCTAGAGTCCGTTGATGCGCTATTTCAGGTCGATATTGAGGGAGAGGAAGAGAAGTCCCTTTTGGCGGGCGATCGCGGTCAAGGGGAAGCATGGGAGGCGTGGGACGAGCATTTGTTTCATTCTGATGAGTTAATGAGTGCATGGGAGGAAGATGAGGATTTTGCCCCCATTGTTCTCACCCTCAAGGAGTCAGAATTAGAGGTGTTATCTGGGGAGGAGTCCCCGGTTCCAGATCTGTTTGCGGGATTGCCAGATCCGGCGATCGCAGCCGAAGAAACAACTGAGTCTCTTGCTGCACCTCCTACACCGGACACTCTTCCCTCTACTGTTGAAGCGGCACTATTTGGGGAACCTGTTGAGGAAACTATGGCGATCGCGCCAGAAATTGAAGATATTCCTCAGTCTAAAGAACAACCCCTTCCAGAAACCGATTCCCAAACTTTAGAGGAAATCGTTGGCGAAACTATTGCTTCCCTGACGGAACTTTTAGAAGAAAAATCGGCACAATCAGAACCCGAGGAGGAGATTATTGAGGAAGAAACAATTTCTGTCACCCAAGGGGAAACTTTATTGGCTACCGATGAGGTTAGACCTCAACCCCAAGAGGATTTAGAACACCTTCTCGACTCCGGACAGTTAAAAACCTTGACGGAAGATTTAGCCAATTTTGAAGGAAATCAAGCCGTTTCAGAGGTTGAATTTTTACCCGCAGAATTCGATATTGAAGAAGAGAATAGCGATGAAGAAGAGAATAGCGTTGAAGATGAACAAGATACTGCACTAAATGTCAAGAGTGAAAAGAAAATTAATTTTAATTCTCCTGAAATTGAGGCAGAAATGGAGGTAGATGAGTTCTTTGATGAAGCCTTTGAAGAGGAGATTATCACGGAAGAAGATGACGACTGGATACTCCCAGAAAGCGCGATCGCGCCAGAGATGGAACAAGAAGAAACAGCCAAGATAAAAATTCCTCCTGAAGCAATCTTGACTTCTTTGGCTGATTTGAGTTGGGATATAGAGGCAGAACAGTCTTTTACTCTTCCTGCTTCATCATTAGAAATTGTGGTTGATGATGATTTTCCCTCACCTCCTCCCCAACAAGTTGTCAAGGGTGCGAGGATGGGGCAAGATGCTCTACCTGTAATGCGTTCTCCTACAACGGAATCAAAGTTTGTGGCGAATAGCGACGATGACTTGTGGGACTCTCCAGAAGCACCTCGGAAAGGGTCTGCTTATTCCCAAAATAGTCAAGATTTGATAAACAAATCTCGGGCGATCGAGGATACAAATCCCTCGGTAACAGAAATTGCGATAGATCCTTGGAGTGAAACGCTAAACAGTTCGGAAAGGAAGCAAAAAAAGGAAAAAGATGAAAAAATTTAATCCATTCTTGTTAACTTCTTTGGCTTTAATCCTAACTTCCTTATTCTTTCTATGACTCATTCTTGGTATTTAGGGATTGACTTTAGCACCTCTGGCATGGCAGCAAGATTGCGGGATTGTCAGCAGGGCGAATCTTACCCTCTCTACTGGTTATCCTCCGACGGATCTGAGTCTCGTTTTTGGGTTTTACCCATGAAGTTTGAGATCGGCAAACAAGGACGGAAAAAACCTATTCTCTCTTCTACAAACCCTTTTACTCCTCCCCCTTACTATTTTCGGGGGGCGGTTCCTTGTTATAATCGCCAATCGGGTCAATGGGAACCTCGATTTTGCGGGACTGAAGGGGCAGTTTTTTCCTTGCAGGCGATCGCCCAAGAATTACAATCTCTTTTCGCAACTTTCAATCCCTCGCAAAAAACACCCTATCGTCTCGAAGCTGTTGGCTTACCAGAACATTACCTCAAATCGGCTTTGCTGGCTCTAGAAGGGGTTGTTCTCAGTTGTTCTGTGGCTTGGGGCGATACCTATCGTTTTAACCTGCGAGAAGCCATTTTAGGGGCGCAATTGATCGATACTCCCGATCGCATTTTTTTCCTGGAAGAGGCGATCGCGATCGGTTTAGGAATATTAGGGGAAGAAGGAAGCAGCAAAACAGAACAGTTGACCCCATACCCTCTTGTTGCCTCTTCATCGCGACTCCCCAATGGCACGTTAATTGTACAGGGGGGAAAGATAACCACAGAATCGGCTTTGGTATCGGGGACGCAACTCGAACACCTCACCCGAGAAGATTGGGCGCTACGGGGTTTAGAATATGGAGAAATCGATCTGTATCAAGATGTTTTTTACCAATTACTTTATCCCCAATGGTTGCCGGAACAAGAATTTGTACAATGTTTAAATCTAGAAATTCCTCCACCGGGAGAACCCGATCGCCCCAAACGCGATCGCGCTTCGGTGACATTACAAAACTCTCCTGAAGGACAATCCTTACTGGAAACTGCAAAACGAGTCGTCCTCATTTTACAGAAGCAAGAAGCCTTCTCAACGCATCTAGGTCATCAAGAATGGGGAGTGACGCGATCGCAATTCCAAGAGAAAATTATTGAGCCTCTCTGGGAGAATTTGAATCGCCAAATTAATGAATTATTAAGTCAAAAAGGGGAAAATCCCAGGGCGATCGCGCGGGTATTCTGTAGCGGCGAAATGTTGGCTCTCATTTTACCTTTCCTGCAATCTCGCTTATCTGCTAAATTTCCCCAAGCTGAAATTGTTCTCCTGCAAAACAATAATGATAATCACTTAATCGCGATGGGACTCTCTCGCTTGCCCTTATTTCCCCAAATGCTCGATCGCCTGCGTCACCAATATAGCGATTATTTTCTCCTCGCAGAATTACTACACAGCTTTCCCGATCGCCCTCTCTCCCTGGAACAAATTATGAAATCCCTCGAACGTCGAGGGATTCCCCGCGCTTGTCTCTGGCGCATTCTCCCTTTTCTAACGGGACAACTGCCCCAAGGGTTGATCCCCTCCCCCGAAACCCGAGTCCGCATGGAGGCAAAATCCCAGGAATTTCTCCCTTATCCGGCGATCGCCTCTGCCCCCCTGTTTACCCCTCAACCGCCGCTTTATCATCCCAACGCCAAACAAGGAAAGCGCTTACAAAAGTATTTTTCCTTTATTTTGGCAACAAGCTCACAAAAATTCAATGACCCTCTGGCTGTAAATTTCTCTATCTTCGAGAGTCTAAAACCATGATTTATCCTGTTTCTACTGCGATCGCAACGGGTTGTTGCACAGTCTTATTATCCTGCACCAGTTTTTTGCCTTCAGTTATTGCCAGTGAGGTCTCGGATGCGCCCAAGGATTGCACCTCATTAGGGCAAGAAGTCGCCATCTTTCAAACCGATCGCCCAGAGGCTGCTGATAGATTAGAAAGGATGGGGGATCTCGAGCGTTGTCAGGATAACACGAGGGGAGCGATCGCCAACTATACAGACGCGATCGCCGCCTATAACAGTGCCAACATTGACCCAACCGAGAAAGCGTTAAAAATTCCCAGTCTGTATTTTAAGCTGGCACAAATGCAGGTTTTGGCCAAAAATCCAGATGCAGCCTTGGATGCCTTTCGCCAAGGAATATCCCAAGATCCTCTCTACGGTTACTTGTCTCTCTTTAGCGATCGCCAATACTCTCCCTTGGGAGAACCCATTACCGATGGTTCGATGCGCGGTGATGCCTATGCAGCCCCAACAACCCCAAGAGAATCCATTGAAGCCAGTGCCTATTTTGAACTGGGACGCACTCTAGAGCAGCAAAACGGGATACTAGGAGAAATTGTAGAAGCCTATCGCCAAGCGATCGCGATCGATCCCACCTTTGCCCATGCCTACAACGCTTTGGGACACATTATGTTTCGCTCTTTTATCTATGATGACGAGATGGCGATCGAGGCACTAGATACCGCCCTACAACTCGACCCGGATTTAGTTTGGGCGCACTACAATCGGGGTTATGCCTTGACTTGGCGAGGGAATGCAGAGGAAGGATTTAGAGAGTTTCGCCGGGTTATCGATTACCATACAGGACTCGATAATGTTGGATCGCCCTATAAAGACGCGATCGCCTGGCGTATGGTGGGGGATATATACCTAGAGCAAGGTAATCCCTCCCCAGGGCTTGAAGCCTACAAACAGGCTCTCAGTCTAGATCCCTCTAATCTTCTCATTCGCATTAAACTCGGAGAAGTGTTTTTGATGTCGGGAGAAAGCGATCGCGCGATCGGTGAATTTTCCACTGTCCTGAATAACCTGGATCAATTGCCCGAGTCGTTCATGGAGGAACAAGGAGCCGAACTTTATTACCTCTTGGGGCTGTCCTATTTGGGGAGCAAACAATGGCATCTGGCGAAAGAAGCGTTACAAACAGCCCTATCCCTCAATTCTGAGCGCGTAACAGAGATTGAAAGTGCTTTGACTTATATCAACAGCAACCTATCCCATTAATCGAAAATGCGCGATCTGATTTTTTCATCCATTCCCGAACCATTATCTTGAATGCGAATTAACACAAAAGAAAGCGATCTCAAGGTAGAGTTTCAGGATCGATCCCCAATTGTATCAGGCGCTCTCTCATTTTTTGCAAGTCAGATTCAGCGCGATCGGCACGCTGTTTTTCAAGTTCCTTTTCTAAACGTTCGCGATCGGCTCTTTGTTTTTCAAGTTCCTTTTCCAGCCGTTCGCGTTCTTTCTCTGCTCGTTCGCGATCGCGCTCATTTTCAGCCATAATAGCCCGTTGTCGTTCTTGTTGTTTTTCGTGTCGTTCTCGTTCCTTCTCCAGTTGTTCGCGATTGGCACGTTCATTGGGAGTAGGAATCCAATTACCAACCTCATCATAAAAACGCAACCATAAACCCTCTACTCCCTCATAACTTCCTTGCCATAAACCCAAACCCAAACCCAACTCCTCTAACCACAATCGCCCCTCTTCTAAGTCTAACGGTTCATATTTTCCCGACTCCAAAACAAAACCCTGAAACTGATTTTCATAGCGATCGTAAATGACATAATAAGGAACTTGTAAGATTTCTTCATAAACCTCCCATTTTGTCGGTCTTGTCTCCTTTTTTCGCTGAGTTCTGCCTAAATCTTCATCCTCTGTACCCGGAGAAGCCAATTCCACCACTAAAAAAGGACTGACTTCCTCTTGCCAAATCACATAACTCAAGCGCAACTCTTGTAAATTCGTACTGCGTCTTGCACCTAAAACCAAAAACCAATCCGGTCGCTTGTACCACTGAGTATGCTGGCGATCGTAGTAGAGATTCAAATCCTTGGCAATAAAATAATCAGATCGAAGATGGTGTGGAGATTGACAAGTTTGAGTCAGCAAATTCGGTTGAAAATCGTGAAATTCATCGGGCAAACCTGGTTCCTCCGGATCTTCGCTAGGCAAATCGTACATGGTGGGCAGAGATTTCTGCTTGGAGTAAGAAGGTTGAAGTTGAACCATGAGAGAAAGGTTAAAACACTCTAAAAACAAGTGTACCTTAAAGAAAAAGAAAAATCGAGAAAGACGGCCGATTCACAAGCAAAGTAGTGTTAGGGAGTGATTCAATCAAAATCAATTTACCCTTCATTTTCTGGCTGCATCATCGGAATAGAAATGCGAAATTCTGTTCCTTCTCCCATCGCCGAATGACAAGAAATCTGACCGTTATGCTTTTTAACGATAATTTCATAACTAATCGCTAAACCCAAACCCGTTCCTTTTCCGACTGGTTTGGTGGTAAAAAACGGATCGAAAATGCGCGATCGGGTTTTTTCATCCATTCCCGAACCATTATCTTTAATGCGAATTAACACATTAGTAGGATCTCCATCCTCTGTCGATTCCACTTCCGTGATAATAGTCAAACAATGGGGAGCAGGAATATCAACCAGAGAATCAATACCGTTGCTGATAATGTTCATAAAAACTTGATTTAATTGTCCGGCATAACATTTCACGGGAGGTAAATCTGCATATTCTTTCTGAATTTGAACTTCAGGGCGACTTCCTTTTGCTTTTAAACGATGTTGCAAAATTAGTAGCGTATTATCAATTCCTTCGTGAATATCAACTGCTTTCATTTCGGCTTGATCTAACCGAGAAAAATTCTTTAAAGAAAGAACAATTTTGCGAATGCGTTCTGCCCCAATTTGCATAGATGACAGGGTTTTGGGTAAATCTTCGATAATAAAACCCAAGTCTATTTCTTCGGAGAATTCACCAATATCCTCGCTGGGGTGAGGATATTGCTTTTGATAAAGTTTGAGTAATTCCAGTACATCGCCAACGTACTCGCTGGTATAGCTGAGATTCCCAGAAATAAAGTTAACCGGGTTATTGATTTCGTGGGCAATTCCTGCGATCATCTGTCCTAAGCTGGACATTTTTTCGGTTTGAATTAATTGGGTTTGAGTGTGTTTCAGTTCTGCAAGGGTTAGTTCGAGTTCTCGTGCTTGGGTTTGAGCCGCTAACGCCGTGGCGCGGGTTTGAGCGAATAGTTCGGCTTGATCGATCGCCAAGGCTAATTGATCCACAACACCCCGGAGAAGTTCCACCTCGGAATCACTCCAATGATGGGGGGCTTGTTCTTGAGAACAGGCGATCGCGCCGAGATGACCGGAACGAGTTTTGAGAGGAATTAAAAGCAGGGATTTAATGTTCATCCCTTTGAGTAAGGTTGTCAGTTCTTCTACTTCTCGGGGAGGAAGATGAGGAAGGTGCGGGTGTGCTAAATCTTCAATGCGAATGGTTTTTAACTGCTCTATTTTTCGCGCTAAAAAGGTGAGGCGATCGGGGGGACAAGTGCGAATTCCTTGAATTGTGCGGGTTTCAATTTCTGCTTCGTGACTAACGCTCAAACTGGGAGAATTTTTAACATCTCCCCAACACCAGAGATAACTGCAACAGTCTACGTTCAAAAGAGTGCGGATTTCGTGAACTGCGGTTTGAAGGATCGTATCTAAATCGAGGGAATTGCGGATTTGATTGGCGAGGCGAAAGAGTAGGGCTTCTCGGCGTGAGGCAAGGGCGCTTCTGGCTTGACAGCGATCGATGTCGAGGGCTAAATTATCGGCGAGGGTGGCAAATCCTTCCCGTAAGGATTTACTGAAGGAGCGATCGCTCCAAGCAGCCAGAACGCCGATTAATTGGTCTTCAAGGACTAAGGGATAGCCGATAAAATGCAATTTTGCATTCCCTGGGGAACGTTGGGCATCTAAATTACAAAAGAGCGGATCGTTATGAAAGTCTCCCAGTTTGTGCTGGATTTTACCCATGGTATCCCCGAAGGGAGGAAAAACTAGATCGTAGATGGGTTGCTTGGTTTTGGCGATCGCGCCAATAATTGAGCCGTTTAAGGAGAGTTCTGGCTGACTGAGCAATTCGGAATTGAGAATGGCGGGGGGAATATTGGCGTTTGTTCTCGAACCCTGAAGCTCGAGGCAATCGCGTTGCTCGTTGTAGAGCCAAATTGCAGCGATGGCAATATCGAGATTTTCGGCGATCGCGTCGGTACAATATTGCAGGCTTTCGGGGATAGAATGATTGCGAACTAAAAAGCGACTAATTTGTGCTTCTAAGCGAGCCAAGCGGGATTGCTCCAATAAGTCAGTTTCGATTTTTTTCCGTTCAGTGATGTTTCGCAAGCAAACTGAAACTCCGTCCTGGTGAGGAGCAAGGTGAGCCTCAACCCACATTTTGCCGATGGGGAAAAAGGCTTCAAAATGGGCGGAAATCTGTTCCTCTACGGCGCGCCGATATTCCTGCTCGAAAATCGAACCCCTTAGATCTGGAAATTCCTCCCAGATACAGCGATCGAGCAGAAATTTCCTACTTTTCCCCAATAATTTTTCTGCTACTGAATTAAGGGAGATAAATCTCCATTTTCGATCCAGTACAAAAAAGGCATCGGTAATACTTTCTAAAATTTGAACGTTCATGAAACTCACAACCATCTCACAAAAACTCCTGAAAAATCGAGTTTAAATATTATTTGTTGCCTCTAGAAGCCTGTTTTGTTGCTGGAATTGCTGCAAAACAGGCTGTTCGAGATCGATTTGAAATCAAACTTTTCTTCTTTATTTTTTATTTCTCCGAAGATTAAGTTATGTTTTTAATTGCTAATTTTGCTAAACAAAACGAAACAATCATTTTTTTTATGAAAAACATCTTATCACAAAGATTTTGAAAAACACGTAGCCAATCAGGAATTCAGACAAGCCGATCGATATCTCCAATTTCATTATGCGCCATCAGCGTGCAATTTGGTATCATAAAACAAAAAATTAACCATTTTTCTTAAGAAAGATTTTTGATTTTGTCTCCGGAAATCCGCGATCCCCCTATACAAGTCCTCTAATGGCAAAGGAAATCCTCAATTTCCAAATATTAAAGACCCTTTTTTTTTCTGCGTCTTCGTTTTCACAATTCCTGATTGCGATCCTTATGTAAAAATAAGTAAAGGTTGATACCCCCCAAAAAAATACTATTCTTGTACCCTATTTAAGAACATATTTGTTCCGAAGCGATCGGGAAGAATAAAATTACACACGAGCCAGCAAGTAATTTCTAAAAATGTCTGTAACTGCACCTCAAGCGTTCACGATTTTAGCGGTCGATGATAGTCCCATCGTGCGAGAATCCATCAAACAGGCTTTGCATCAGCAGTATAGTGTTATTGTTGCCGACAATGCTGTTGATGCGTTATCGGCGATTTATCATCAAAATATCGATTTGTTACTCCTAGATGTCACTATGCCTGGGGTTGATGGCTTAGAGTTATGTCGAACCGTCCGCAGTTTGCCACAATTTGGAAAATTACCGATTATCATGCTGACAGCACGAGATGGAGCATTTGATAAGGTGCAGGGACGTTTGGCAGGAGCAACAGAGTATCTCACAAAACCTTTCGATCGCGAAAAGTTACTAGAGGTTATTCAAAGATTAATCTCTGTCAGTTAATGAAAGACGAGGGATTCAGACGGCGAGTTGCTTACTTTTCTCCTTCTTCTCGAGTTCGCACCCAAGGAAATGAATAATGGGGAAAGCATAACAGAAGAGGATTGATAATTAAGAATCAATGATTGATAATTGATCGTTGATAATCGATCGTTGATAATTAATATGGCAGATTGGCAACAGGTAGACGGCGGAGTAACAGCCCCCAAAGGATATACCGCAGCAGGGATTACCGCCGGGTTAAAACCTTCTGGGGCAAAGGATTTAGCACTGATCGTCTCGGAAACAGAAGCGATCGCAGCCGGAGTTTTTACACAATCTGTTGTCCGGGCGGCTTGTGTGGACTATTGCCGTAAAGTATTACAAAAGAAGGCCGTTGCGCGGGCGATTCTCTGTAATGCGGGACAGGCTAATGCTGCCACGGGGGAACAGGGTTTGCAGGATGCCCTTGAAACCGCCCGCTTAATTGGCGAGAATTTAAACATTGACCCCAATAGTGTTTTGTTAGCTTCCACGGGGGTGATCGGCCAGCGCATGAAAATGGAAGCATTTCGCACGGGAATTCCTAAGTTAGTAGCGGCGCTATCTCCCACAGGTGGAGAGGATACGGCTAAGGCGATCGTGACTACGGATTTAGTGACTAAATCTATTGCTTTAGAAACGACTTTTGGCGATCGCCCCGTGCGGATCGGCGGTATTTCCAAGGGATCGGGGATGATTCACCCCAACATGGCCACCATGCTGGCTTTTGTGACTTGCGATGCCTTGGTTTCCTCTGAACTTTGGCAGCAAATGCTCCGTCGCGCCGCCGATAAGAGTTTTAATCAAATTACTGTCGATGGAGACAGCAGCACCAACGATACCTTGCTTGCCCTCACTAACGGTCAATCTCGTACTCCAGCGATTCGGGAAATGGGACCCGATGCGGAAAAACTCGAAGCAATGCTCACAGAAGTCTGTCAGTATTTAGCCAAGGCGATCGCCAGAGATGGAGAAGGTGCGACTTGTTTAATCGAAGTCCAAGTTTCCGGTGCGCCTAATGATGCCGATGCGCGACAAGTGGCTAAAACCGTTGCTGGCTCATCTTTAGTCAAATCGGCAATCTTTGGCCGAGATCCCAACTGGGGACGCATTGCTGGGGCAGCAGGACGGGCGGGGGTCAATTTCGATCAAGATCGCCTCACGATTAAATTAGGGGAGTTTCTGCTCATGGAAGAGGGGCAACCGTTGCCTTTTGACCGACAAGGTGCCAGCAATTATATGAAAGAAATTGCCGCAAAATCTTCGGGGACAACGGAAACGGGGAAATTAATTCAACATTTGGACAATCCCTTAATTATTGCCGTAAATTTGGGCATGGGTTCGGGAATTGGCAAGGCTTGGGGCTGCGATCTCAGTTACGATTACGTCAAGATTAATGCCGAATATACAACTTAGTTAGTCCTATTTTTCGATAAAATTTCGATAAAATTAGGACTTATGCAGCTAGAGAGCGAGACGCTCCCACTACTGTATTCTATCGTTATGGTAGTGCGGGCATCCTGCCCGCTAATGCGTAAGTCCTAAAAATACCAAAAATCAATTCAACACTACAATCTTGTCAAATTAATCCTATGCCTCTTTCTCAGGCTAAACCTGCCTTCCTTGTCCTTGCTGATGGCACCATCTATCAGGGCTTTGCTTTTGGTGCATCCGGCACCGCAATGGGCGAAGTTGTCTTTAATACAGGCATGAGCGGTTATCAAGAAGTTTTAACCGACCCTAGCTATTGCGGTCAACTCATTGTTTTTACTTATCCTGAATTGGGAAATACTGGGGTTAACCCAGAGGATGAGGAATCCGATCGCCCGCAAATCAAAGCCGCGATCGCCCGCAATATCTGTCATCGTCCCAGCAATTGGCGATCGGTTCAATCTCTACCGGACTATCTCAAACAGCACGGTATTCCAGGCATTTATGGTATTGATACCCGCGCTTTAACCCGTAAAATTCGTTCCACGGGGGCAATGAATGGCATCCTTTCTACAGAAATTCTCAATACAGAGGAACTCCTGCGTCAAGTTCAATCTGCCCCCAGTATGGCAGGTTTGAATTTAGTGAAGGAAGTCACCGCAAAAGCGCCCTACGAATGGAGTGAAATCACGCCAGAGGCTTGGGAATTTGCCGCCAGTGCAGAAGATACCGCAGCACAACCCCTAAAAGTCGTGGCTGTTGATTTTGGGGTTAAACGCAATATTCTCAAGCGACTCGCGAGTTATGGCTGTCAAGTGACGGTCATTCCCGCGAGTACACCTCCCAAGGAAATTCTAGCCCTCGATCCCGATGGTATTTTTCTTTCCAATGGTCCTGGAGACCCTTCTGCGGTACAAGAGGGCATTGCTACGGTTAAAGTCTTGCAGGAAAGTCAGAAACCCATATTTGGGATTTGTATGGGACACCAAATTCTCGGTTTATCTCTGGGGGCAGAAACCTTTAAACTCAAATTCGGTCATCGTGGTTTAAATCAACCCTGCGGTTTGGATCGACAGGTGGAAATTACCAGCCAGAATCACGGTTTTGCGGTAACAGCAGAATCTTTGGGAGATGATGTTGAAATTACGCATTTTAATCTCAATGACAAAACTGTAGCGGGTTTGCGCCATAAAACTTTACCTTTTTTCTCGGTACAGTATCACCCGGAAGCCAGTCCAGGTCCCCACGATGCGGATTACTTGTTTAAGCAATTTGTACAACTAATGCGGGACCATAAGAAGTAACGCGATCGCCCCTACACTTCATCGAGAGAGTCAAACAGTAGGGGCTTTTTCCCATTTCATTATTCATAATTCTGCTAAAATCCCCCCCAAAATGGACAATAATAGCTATACTGGACGGTTGAATTCCTACCCTACAGTGAAGTGAGGAGGCCGCTATTCCAGAGCAACTGAATCTAACCGTGAGCTTAAGAGGCACGCGGGAAATTAAGAAAAACTATCAAATTTTCCGACTAACGGGATTACTCGATGCTTTTTCGGAACCCGCCTTCCGGAAAGTTCTTGGCAACCATATTGAAGAAGGACCCCATAATATCATTTTAGTTTTATCCCAAATTGATTTTGTGGATAGTTCTGGTTTGGGTGCTTTAGTCCAATTGGTCAAAAAATCGCAAACGGCGGGTGGAAGTTTGCAGATTGTTACTAATGCCCGAGTTACGCAGACGGTTAAACTCGTGCGTTTGGAGAAGTTTCTTTCACTCCAAGAGAGTTTAGATGCTGCTATTGCCAATGTGGAAAACCCGAAGAAAGAAGGATAATCGGGACTTCTAATTCAGGGAGTCCCCTTTCTGGCGATCGCATTATTGTTGGGAGTAAGTCGAACTTTTGGAAGATCCACCCGCAGATGATTTAAGCAAATCTCAATCGATTCGAGACTGGAAGGGCGATCGCCTACAGTCAATGGCTGACTGTGTTGATTTTCCCTTTCAGATCGAACGTTTATCTCCGGCGGCTTTAGCTTATTTGGGAGACTCGGTTTACGAGCTTTACGTGAGAACTTATTTTTTGCTGCCACCTCGACGGATTTCAGATTATCACGATCGCGTTGTGGCAATTGTTCGCGCTGAGGGTCAGGCTGAACAATTGCGATCGCTTCTCCCTCATTTAACAGAATCAGAAAAAGAGATATTACGTCAGGGACGCAATGCTGTGAATCGCAAGCCCCAACGTCTTGATGCAGAGATTTATCAACAAGCGACGAGTTGGGAAACTTTGATTGGTTATTTATATCTCACAAATATTCAGCGATTGCACGAGTTATTTTCTCTCCTCAAATTTGAGTAAAAGTTTTGTCAACAAGTGCATAGATAGGATATTTTCCTGCCAAGATTTGAAGAGAAAGCAAACGGTTCTCTTCAAATCTTGAATAGTTTATATGTTCTTATGTAAAGTTTTGTAAACAACTGCATAAACAGAATCTTCTGCTTCCAAGACCTTAATAGAAAGAATTGCTTTCTCCTGGCAAGGTTGAAGAGTTCAGATGTTCTTTTATAAAGTTCTGTAAACAACTGCATAAAATAGCATCTTCTCCTCCCAAGAACTAAATAGAACGTTAATACGTTTTTTGAAACTGTCAGATTGAGTTGTTCCCGAACAATCTAAAGAAAATCTAAAATTTCCTGAAACATAGGAAAGAAACAAGAAGGTGTTCATGGACACTCTTAAATTGATTGGTGTCAAGTAGGTGCATAAAACATATCTCGCATTGTTTAAAACAAAGGTTCTATATTTGAGGAGGTGAGAATAATGGGAGTGATTTACATTGGCGATCGCGAAACAGGGAAAACCTCTCTGGCCATGGAACTCGCAAACCCAAACAGTCACTATGTTAAAGTCACTCATCCAGATTATGAAAATCTCAAAGTGATGCTTTATGATGACGCTGAAGGTCGCACTAAAGCAACAGACGCAAGCCAAGCACTTTACGATCGCGCTTTAGAAATTCAAGTCGAATTGCCAACAGGGAAAAAAGAGATTTTATTAGAGTGGCTTGATACCCCCGGTGAAATCTGGCGAACCCGATGGCAGCAGGCAGATGAGAATCAACCTGAATGGCAAAAATTTCTCGGTAGCATAGTTGACAGCGAGGGGATTCTTTTAGTTGTTCCTCCCTATCGAGAGATTATCTCGGGGGCAAATCGCGAAGACTATATTACCCAACAACAATGGTGCAATCGCTTTGAAAGATGGGTTAAATTTTTCCGGCAAGATTGTCCTAAAGTTCGCCATCTCGTTCTTTGTTTGAATAAAGCCGATCTTTTTTGTGATGTGAATAAAGAAGCATCTCGTTTGGAGTATAGTCCCAATCGTTCTCCGATGACATGGCAAAAACGAAATGCTTATGTGATGCAGCGCTATTTCCGACCGATTCAGACTCAAATTGAACATCTAAATAAGAATATTTCTGGATTGGCAATTCGCTGTTTTATTACCAGTATTCATAATCGCAAACTACTCGAACTGCCCTGGATTTATCTGGGAAGTTTTTTAGCTGATTAAAAGGAGAAAATTATGGGAAATATTTGCGTTATTGGTCCGCGTGCTTCGGGTAAAACAACCTACTTGGCTGCTTTGGCTTATAAGCGAATGACCATCGGCAAATCTAAGCAATTTAATATTATTCCCTTGAATGATGATTCGCGGGAAATTGCTGAAAAAGCAGAAAATATTATCTGTCAAGGGGAATCTTTTGAACCAACGCGAGTTGAGTCCGTAGATACTTTGCCTGATTATTCCTTCAAAATTGCCGTTAAAAAATTTCCCCGTATTAAAGAAGAATCCTTTCAATTAGTGTTTAAGGATTATCCTGGGGAAGTCTTCGAGAAAATCGCTGAATCTGATGCAGGTGATGCCATTCAAGAGGAATTTATCGAAGAGTGTTTTCGCAAAGATGTTGAAGGCTGTTTAATCCTTTTTTCCGACTGGATTAAAGGAACAGATAACCATTACAACCGCATTATCAACCGCTTTTTAGAATTAATGGATTCTCACGATCGCGCCAAAGATTTGCGACTGGCTGTAGCTATGAGTAAGTGCGAACGAGGGGAACTGTGGTCGGGACGACTCGATCCCGAAACCGACCTGTTTAATCGGCATTTACCCATGACAACAGCAACATTACGAGAAAAAGTAACTCCGAAAAATATTCGCTTTTATGCCATTTCCACCTTTGGGGTATTGCGACGCAACGACCCTCGACCCAATCGCATCGACGAACAAGGAAAATCCGGTCAAGCCTCGGTATTACGGGAGGTGCCGCGATGGCAACCTTACAACATAATTGCTCCTCTCTATTGGCTCAATAAAGGATAAAAGTGATGATTTTAGATTGGTTGAAGAACAGAAAAGACAAAAATGAGAATGCGCCGACTCTTTTTGATGCCAATGCTACTTTGCGGGTCATTGGCGATCGCGCTTCGGGTAAAACGGCTTATATGGCTTCTCTGGCCTACTGGCCGAATGCTGATTCAAACAGTCCGGTGCAGGATATCTCCCCTGTGAATGATGACGCGCAGGAATTGATTAATCAAGCGAGGAATATTTTAGAACAAGGTCTGGAATTGCCTCCAACTGACCTCAATGCCAGTGCTGAGGATGTCAAAGACTATCTCCTCAGTATTGCTGTGAAAAATCAAATGTCCCTCACTTCTGCTAAAGCGGCATTATTTCCCAAAATTCTCAAATTGACCATTGGCTGTAAAGACTATGCTGGGGAGTTTTTTGCCGATTTAGTTCACAAAAGTAAAGATGCCAAATTGCAAAGTTACCTCGAAGATTGTCGAGAAGCAACGGGGTTAATGTTTTTGGTAGATGGAACTGCACCGCGCAAGGATATGGATTATGCGAGGGGGTTAGATAAGTTTCTGGGGGCGTTAGATGCCGTGGATGGGGGGGGAAAGATGAAGCGCATCGCTTTAGTTGTGACTAAGTGCGAAATTGAGCAGTTATGGGTTAATCGTCACGATCCGAGGAAAATTGCCGAGGCACGTTTTCCTCAAACTTGTCACAAGTTAGCCGGTTGGGGGAGTTTGGGGTCTGGGACGGTGGAATATTTCACCACTTCTGCTTTTGGGGTATTGGGTCGGGAGTTTCCCCAGCCTAACTCAAAGAAGTTAACCCGCGATCGCCAAGGGACGACTTCAGTGATTAAAGACCCGAAGCGATGGCGGCCTTTTGGTTTAGTTGCGCCGATTTACTGGCTTTGTACCGGCGATCGCTATCGGGAGTTGGAACGGGGATAATTCAATATTCACAATTTACAGTTCAAAAATGAGGGCAATGCTACAAATTCACGAATTTAGTACAGGAATTCAGGTCGAAGGAACACCGGATGGAGGATGGGTGTCGAAGGGCTTTACGGGAGATTATATGAATCGAACTCTCCCAACGATTCCTTCTGGGGTGCGGGATGCCATTACCAATCGCGAGTTTGCGGTGGCGGAGGGTGCCTACGGTAGCGATCCGGCGATTATCGGGCGGGAAGTCTCTGGGTATGGGGAAGAATGGTCGGTTGTGGCGGTGGTCACAAAAGGGAAGGACGATCGCGGTCGCAGCGCTTCTATGTATCGTTATTTTCTCTCACAAGGACGAGGCAAATTGGAGATAATTTTGGCTTGGATGAATGGGGAGAAACAGCAGGGACGCGGGATTGTTTTCGATCCTTTCAATTCTAAGCGGGAGGGACAGCCTAATCTCTATCAAGCTAAAAGCCGGACGGGGTTTCAGTTGCGGGAGGATTTGCGGGGGTTAATGTCGGGATCGGCACCGGCGATCGTGCCTTGTCAACAACCTTGTGCGCCTTTAAGTCTCAATGAGATGGCGAAACAAATGGCGCATCGTAATGGAGGGGCGATCGCCTGGGCATTTAAGGTAGAGGCGTTGGAACAACCGAGAATGTTCCAAGCAATTCAACCGGGAAGCGATCGCGCTGAGGAGTTATTACGCCGTACTTTGGCTTCACAACCGCGTTTGACGACTCCTATCGCGGGGGAACAGGCGATTAAAAATGCGGTGAAGGGGTTGATGCGGAAGGTGAAACCGGAGAGTTTGCTTGCCCTTGATAATGCTTTAAGTAATCCGGCGATCGATGAGGGGTTTTGGCGAGAGATTTTTGACGGACAGGGGGCAAGTAAGGCAATCTCTCAGGGCTTGTATAGCGACCAAATGGTGCGTTTACTGACCTTGCGGGGGGCGATTTTACCTCAGACTTTGCCGGAGTTTGTCGGCTGGATGGGGTCGCGATCGGGCAAGCAGGATGAACATTGGACTATTTGTGCTGAGTTTCAAAGTGAGATTTTGCGTGAGTCCAATCAACTCTTGCAATTGAATAGTTTCAGGGAGCAGGTTTTGGCGGGGGCGCGATCGCTCATTCCTCGGGTCATTAATAAGCCAGAATTAGTTTCGTATGTTGCTTGGTTTTTGCATCCAAATCATGGGATTTGGGGATATTGGTACAGACAGCAAGTGCGAGAGGAAATTAACAATGACTTAAGTTTAATGAATCGTTTTGTCAGACAAAGAAACACTAATTTAGATTTTCAAACGACTGAGAATCTAAACTGGAAAAAGCTATTAGAAGATATTGCTATATTTTGGCAAGGTCATCCTCGCCCTCGCAAACAATTTGAGTCTTTAGCTGACTTGTTTTCTCAAATTGGGACGTTAGAGATGTCAGCATTATTTCATCATATTAGTTTTGGTGAAGTACCGGGAAATATTTTCGATCAACTCTGTCCTACTCATTGGGATTATGCTATTTATGGTATCAAAGTAAAACGGCAAGTTACTCCCATTGAATCTTTAGCTTATTTCTTATTAGACATAGGAGCAATTGACATGAAAATGATGTTTGTTTTGCCTTTACTAGCGATTAGTTTAACTGGTGGAGTCTTGTTGGGTAATACTGTCTTGGACTTAGAAGAAAAACCAGATTCAACTCAATCAAGTCAAAATTCAGGAACTGAGGATTCTTCTTCAACTCCTTCTCCGACACCACATGAGTCTCCTTCTGTTTCAACAGATCCCGCTTCAACTCCTACACCAAATGGCAAAGACTCTGCGGATAGTCCAACGCAATTTAAAAAGACTCATGAAGCTATTCAAAAGATAGCTAAAGAACTTGCAAGTGCTTCTAACGGCACGCATTCTGTAGAAAATATTCAACAAGAAATCATAAAAATTTTTGGGCTTGTTTCATTAGAACATCTGAGTTTAAAAAGTCTAGATCCTCCCGATCCTCATGTGGCAAAACAATGGGTCAATGCTATTAAAGACTATCAACAAATAAAAACACTTAAAGTTGATGGAGTAATTAATGTAGATAAAGGAACTAGCAATATGCTGAAATGCGATGTTGCTAAGTCTCTTGGGATTCAATTACCTGATGAAACTAAAACTTGTTCTCAACAAGTTCAAACTACTCCAAACAACCAAAATAATAATTCACAAAATCCTCCCGGAGGCGAAGGTTAAGTCAATGCGAATCTATCTTTATATCCTAGCCGGAATAACCTCAGCCTTAATTGGTTGGAACATCGGTCAACTGTTCCTTACCGATATAGGAATATTTAAAACCGTTCCAGAAGTCGTTCTTTTTCCTTGTATTGCCATTTCTCTCGCGGTGGGAATGGTACTCAATGAAATTTTTGTCAGCAGTCCTACTCGTCCTAAATTATGCTTTCGTAAAGCTAAAATTCCTCTACTCATTGCTTTAGGGTTGGGACTTGTAGCGGGACTGGTTTCTGGAGGTATTTCTCAAATTCTTTTTCATCCTGCTATTCGCGTTCCAACTCCCATAGTTCGCTCTTTAGGATGGCTATTTATCGGCAGTTCTGTTGGCGTTGCAGAGGGGTTAACATGGCGCTGGCAAACCATTGAAGCAGGAGATAAAAAACGTTTTCATAAGCGTCTCAAACTCAGTATTTTTGCTGCTAGTAGTGCCAGTTTAGCTGCCGCAATTCTCTTTGAATTAATTCGTATTCCCCTCGGAGAAATGCCCAAGGAATTTAGAGGTGCAGAAGACCCGATTGGCTTTTTAATTCTCGGACTGCTGTTGGGATTAGCCTTTAGTATTTCTAATTCTCCCAGTTATATGGCTGCTCTCAGAGCTGGTACTGGATTTGAATACAAAGGAGACATTTATGATAATATCGATCCTTATGCCACAGTGGAAAGCAAACTCTATCCTCAGATTGAAAAACCTCTGCTTAAATTTGTCAGTAACAGCGAGACAGATTGGATTGAAGAAGGGCTTTCGATTCAACTCCCAGAAAGCGGAAAACTTAGAATTGGTTCCTCTCCTAAAGCCAATATTCGTATTCCCGATCTTCCTCTTCATGCTGCTGATATTGACCTACACAGTCGGGAAGCAATTCTAACACCCAATCCTCGCTTTTTTTACACCATTGAAGTCAATGGCGATCGCCTATCTTCCAAGACTCCCATTTATTTAAAGCACAATTATGTCCTTACTTTTAGCGCTAAAACCGATGAATTTGACAATGAAGCACCGATTTACCGATTTGTTTACTATAACCGCTTCCTCGATCCGCAGGCTTAAGTTACTCTCGTTTCTTGGTTCTGTTTTAGGCTCTTTATTTCTCCTTGCGGTTTTTATGACTCCGAGTTGGGGACAAGCGCAGGAAGCAGAAATTGTTGGCACTCCCGAAACAGAGGAAGATCGCGTAACTTTGCGGGTTAAAGTGAAGCGAGCGGATGGCAGACCTATTATTACCTTAGATGAGCGAGATTTTGCTTTGGAGGTAGATGGAGAAGCGGTGGAAATTGAGGAATGGGAGAGTGCAGAAGATGCGACTCCTCCTCCTGCTTGGGTCATCGTTTTACTGGATTTTAGCGGCAGTATGAAGGGAAAGGATAGTCGGGGTAAAACCAAGTATGAAGGGGCAATTAACGCCATTAAAGCCTTTATCGATCGCTCTGCGGAAAGTGGTGGAGATATTCAGATGGCGATCGTGCCGTTTGGGGAACCGGGGGATAGTTGTCCGGTGGATAAAATTCCACCTGTTAATAGTAAGACTTTAGATCGCTTTTTTCCGGCGGGAGACTTTAAGTTACAGAACTATTTGGAGACTTTAGGGAAACGCACTCCTTGTGCCTCTACAAATCTCTATGAACCTCTCAACCGCACTGTTCGTTTTTTAGCCAATAAAAAAGATACTCGTTTTCATCCTTCTGAAGAGTCTAAGATTACTCAACCTCGTCTTTCTGTCATTCTTCTTTCTGATGGCTATCACAACAAAGCGGAGACGGAACAAGAGGATTTTGAAACCCTACAATATCTACTGGAAAAAAATGAAGATATTGTGGTGCATACTTTGGGTTATGGGTTGACTCCAGAACAGTTAGGCAAACAGTATGGTTTAGGAAGATCTGCAACGCGAAAAGATTTGGGAGAAGGAAATGGAAAGGTTCCTTTTGAGGAATTTGTAGACAAGGATCGCTTGGCAGAAATTGCCGATATGACGGGAGGAGTGGCTGAGTTTTCTGGGGAGGAAGAATCGGTTGCAGAAGCGTTGCAATTGTTTTTCAACAGTTTGTTGGAATATCAATTGGTTTACGTTACTCCCCATGCACAACGGGGATCGAAACATGAGGTAAAGGCGATCGTAGAAAACAAGGTAGAGTCTCCTCTTTCTGGATATGCGATCGCGGTTTTTGGTCGTTCTTTACCTGCACAAGTTCGCTTGGCCATGATGGGGACTATTTTCCTCGTTGTCGGGTTAGGAGGTGTTCTTCCTTTTTGGCTTTGGGGAAAGAAGTTAAAGGAAGACGCGGAGAGTTAAATTGGCAATTATAAAAGTAGGTAAAATTATGAATTTCGCAACTTTTACAAAGATTAAACAATATCTTCTCTTGCTGGCGATCGCCTTGCTGGGTTGGGGATGTAGCAACATGGAGGACAAGGATATTTCTTCTGTCAGCGATGAATGTCCCAAGACTCCAGAAATTGTTCTCAAATCCGAGAATGTGCAAGCGATCGATCTGAGTTCGGAAGAAATGATTATGTCTGGAAATGTCAGTCGTCGCAAACACAAAGCATATCGTTTTGAGGCCAAAGCTGGCGATCGGTTTAATTATCAGACTCAAGAGGATCTTTGTCTTTGGTTTTACAATCCTGAGAATGAACTTTTAGAAGAGACAAAGTTCGAGCAGGATGGCAATTATATCGTACAAATTTCTGTTCCTCAAGGATCGGCAACATTTGAACTCGCTATGAGTTTAACCAATGAGGAAAATGTTTCTTCTTCTATTGCCAAACAGTCGCCCAGTAGTACAACAATCTCAAATAATTCTCCACCTCAAAGTAATATTACGATTTCCAGTAATTCTCCACCACAAAATAGTTCGTCTTCGATCGCTCGAACCGATCCTAAAGAGTCCATAAAAAAATACTATTCTTATATCAATAATGAAGAGTATCCTTTGGCTTGGGAAATGCTGACTTATCTCCGGAAACAAGATAAAAAAATACACCCAGATGGTTACAATTCTTTTTATAATTGGTGGGTAACAGTCGATCGAGTCAACATAAAAGATATTATAATAATAACAGTAGATAATGATACTTCAATTGTCGATGTTGAGTATAATTATCACATGAAAAAAGGAAGCATTTCGCCGGAGTCTCTTCGTTTTACTCTAGAATGGAATGAAGAAAAAGGAGAATGGGAAATATCTACAGCTAAAGCTTTATAAATCAAACAATAGAGTTTATCAATACTAGGTAAAATAATGAAGTATCTAATCACGGGTTGCATCTTAATTTCAATTTTTGGCTGTCAATCTAGTCAAAAAATTGATGAGGAATCAAGTCAAGTAGAAGAGTGTCCTACCGAACCACAAGTTGTTTTACAAAAAGATGCTGTCGAATCCATCAATTTAACGGAAACTATGACTACTCAATCGGGAATTGCTAAAAAGAATAAATCTCTAGGATATCGCTTTGAAGCAGAAGCCAAACAAAGGTTTGACTATCAAACGGAACAAGAGATTTGTGTTTGGCTATATACACCAGATATGACGTTATTAAATAGCGGGGAATTACCCCAGGATGGTGCGTATATCGTACAAATTACCGCACCTAGCGGATCGGCAACTTTCGATCTTGCCATGGGGTTGGATGTGAAAAAATCGGCATCTCAACCATCTCCTACACCTCAACCTTCTTCTCCTCAGTCAGTTTCGTCTTCACCTTCTATTGCGATCGTTCCTGCTTCTCCTAATAATCCACCAACAATTCAGAGAACTTCTCCCACAGAATTTATTAAAAATCACTATATTTCCTTGAGTCAGCGTCAATACCAAGCAACGTGGAACAGACTTACTCCTAACTTTCAAAAGGTGGCTAAAGGCTATACGGAATATGTGAACTGGTGGCAAAAAGTGCGGGAGATTCAAATTGGGGAGATTCGCTTAATTGATATGGATGAGGGGAGTGCGATCGTGGATGCGAATTTACGCTATGTCATGCACACTGGCAAATCTTTTCCAGATTCCAATCGCAGAATTTATTTAATTTGGAATGATTCTACTGGCGATTGGTTGATTAACCAGAAAAAGCAACCGTAAAACAAACTTTAAACACTTTGATTTTTTGGAGGTCAAAAACCATGAAAGCTAATAAATTGTTACTGCTTGCATTACCATTGTTTCTTTTCGGGTGTGCTAATTTACCGAATATCAACATTTCTCTTGGAGAAAAGGAGTCACAAGCAACAAAAAACCTAATGAAAGAATCATGTCCCGAAAATCCCTCTATTACTCTAGACTCAAAAAATGTTGAATTAATTGATTTGAGTGAAGAGCCAATTACTAAATCTGGAATAGCTCATAAAAGCAAAGGGATTGCATATACATTTGATGGAGAAAAAGATCAAAAACTAGACTATGAAGCAAACAAAGATATTTGTATTTGGGTATACACTCCAGAAAATGAAATTCTCTCTAGTGGAACTCTACCAATAACAGGAAAATATACAATGCAAGTTACTGCAATTAAGGCTTCAACTACATTTGATTTAAAGATCAGTTTACAAGATTTTTCAATATCATCATCACCTACGGTTCAAGCTACATCTACAATTCCAATGTCATCACCTACGGTTCAAGTAACACCCTTATCTCAACCAGTTTTAAACCCTCCAAAAATCCAACCTACTAATGGAGTTGGTTGGATTTGGTTGGGTGCTGTTAATAATACATCAGGAACTTATTCTTATGGAGAACCTTTAATTCCCACTACAAAACAACCTGTTACCATTACACCTTCTATTGTTCCTACTCCTGACTTAATAGTGACTCTAAAAACAGGGGCAAATATACGGAGTGATGTTCCCAAGCCTCCTTATTTTAAATTAGCTCCTAAAACTTATAAACCTCTTCATGCAGGACAATCACTCAGAATTGTAAGGCTAGAAGGATTTGTAGATACAAACTCTGATACTTCATTAACTCGAATTTGGGCAGAAGTTACTTTTCCCTAGTTTAAATCAATTCATCAATTCATTAATTGAGGAAATTACTATGAACAAAAATAATTTTACATCGTTAGCTATTTTGCTGTTCTTAACAGGATGTTCATCAACATCAATTCCTATTGTAAATAGGCAATGTCCATCTCAACCTCAAGGCACTTTGGAAAGTGAAAATGTGCAAAAAGTTGAGATAGATGGCCAAGGTATTGATATCTCTGGAAAATTAAAATTTGGTCAGTATCTTGGCTATATTTTTGAAGGCAAATCAGATCGAGTTTTAAAATATGATACACCTAATGATATTTGTTTGTGGCTTTACGATCCAGAAATGAATTTACTAGAAACGTTTCAATTTAAACAAAATGGAATATACACCCTTCAAGTTTCTACCCCTCAAGGTTCTACCTCCTTTGATTTGTCTCTTAGTATTGCAGGAAAAGGAGGCGAGATAATACTTTATGAAGATGATGCTATAGCAATTGTTAATAAATGGTTAGCATCTAAGTCTAGCATTTTTTCTCCTCCTTTTGATGAATCATTAGTTTCGCAGCTAACGACAGGAGAACGCTATCAAGATATTACAAAGCCTAACGGTTCTATTGATTGGCTTCGCAGAAATAACTCTTATTATAAATATCGAGCTTCTGAAATAAAAAAAGTTATTTCATTTTCAGATTCATCACAATATCCAGAACTTAAAATAACAATTTATGAAGATTTGACTTTATATGGACCTAGAGGAATAGATTATGAAAACTCTGGTTCATCGACTCGTGATTATATCTACTATTTTGCTCTTGATAATGGAATTTGGAAAATCTATGATGCGAAACTACTTGACTAAATCATTTGAATTGTCCCCAAAAAGTAATTACTTTATGATTGCCATGAAAATCTTAAAATCTTTTTTTTCAACCATCAAACCATTTTTTAGCTATATTTTAGTCTTCTCTATAGCTATTATTTTAACAGTCTCACTAGCTTTGAATAATTTAAAATTGATTCCGGACAATTCAACAATATCTGAGTCTAGGACTTCTGATATATCCAAAAATCCTGACAATTATATTCAGTCCTCTAGTATTAATACAGAAAAGTCTATTGTGCCAAAACATTTTTTGTATTCAGAAGCACCTGAAAACCGTTTAATACTCATTAACAGTTATGCTAAAGAACCTTATCAAAGATTTGAATTTCTTCATGAAGATGCAGGAAAATCGTTAATGAAAATGATTTATTCTGCTCGAGATGAAGGTGTATGGATTGTTCCTGTTTCAGGTTTCAGGACAATCGAAAAACAAGAAAAATTATTTAATAATCAGGTTCAACGATACGGTTCACCTGAAGCAGCAGCAAGAGTTAGTGCGCCTCCCGGTTACAGCGAGCATCATACAGGCTATGCAATAGATTTAGCAGATGGTAATGTTCCAAAACAAGATATAACTCAAGAATTTGTCAATACAAAGGCTTATGAATGGTTAACTACTAATGCGAAAGAGTTTGGTTTTGAATTATCTTTTCCTCTTAATAATTCACAAGGTGTAAATTTTGAGCCTTGGCATTGGAGATTTACTGGTTCAAAAGAAGCAAAAGAGATATTTTCTCGATTTTAACTGCACATTAGAAAATCAAACTATTTAACTCTCAATCGTGCCACAAAATAATCATTAAAATGAATCAATTTCTAACTCAAATTAGACAAAAACTCAATAAACCCACCCTATTCGGCTTGTATGGGGCATTGGGTTGTTTAATAGCTGCCTTGCTTTTTGGAGAAGGATTCCTAGCACTAACAAAAACTACTCCTAGTTTCTTTCGTCCTGCCCAAGCGATCGCCTTACTGATCGACTGTTCCGGTAGCATGGATGGGGATAAACTGCAAGAAGCCAAAAACGCTGCCATCCAATTCGTCCAACGCCAAGACCTCACTAAAGACCAATTTACTGTTCTCGGTTTTGGTAGTGACGTTCATCTCGGTACCCCCTTAACATCCGATCCTTATACTCTCGAAACCGCGATCGCGAACCTGTCTGACGGAGGAGGGACAATGATGGATATTGCCATCAACGCTGCCGCAGATCAACTCCAATTTGCAGAAGAGAATCGCCATCTTCTTCTGTTCACCGACGGTATACCTGGCTCTCAAGGCACCGATGCGATCGAAGAAGCCAACAAAACCCTCACTGCTGGAATGACTGCCAAAAATAACAATATTAACCTCATTGCCGTCGCAACGGGAGATGCTGACGTAAATTTCCTCACTCAACTGACCCAAGATCGCGATCGCGTCTTCTACGCCAGTACCGGAGACTTCGATCGCGCCTTCCGTGCCGCAGAAGAGGCAATTTATGGCAAACAACTGGTGGAATCTGAAGATGGGGGCAACTACCCTCTCCTCTACTCTCTCCTCCGTATCGGCATCTGGACTGGACTCCTCGCCATTGGCACTTCCCTGTCCCTGATCCTCGGCCAAAATCACTACCTCCACCGTCGTCTCCTCTCCTTCAATGAGGGCATCCTTGGCTTCCTCGGTGGGTTAGGTGCTGGAGTAGCGGCGGGGGCGATTGGACAACTCATTTATGCTCCCGTTGCCAGTTTCCCCCCCTTAGCCGTAGTGGGTAGAGTCGCGGGATGGGCAATTCTCGGTACTTTAGTCGGTGGTGGAATGTCCTTTTTTGTTCCTAACTTAAAATCTTCCCGCGCTCTCCTTGCCGGACTTTTAGGAGGAATTGGCGGTGCAATGGGCTTTCTCCTCGCTGCGGGTGCAATGGGGGATATTGTCGGGCGCTTATTGGGTGCCGCCATTTTAGGGGCATTCCTTGGGGTGGCGATCGCCTTGATCGAACAACTCAGCCGCGAAGCATGGTTAGTCGTCCATTGGAGTCCCGTCGAACAAACCAAAATCTCTCTTGGGGATAAACCTGTCATTTTAGGAAGTTCCCAAGATGCCCACGTTTACTTGCGTAAAGATAAAGGTTTTCCCGCCATAACTGCCACAATTTTTACAGAAAAGGACAAAATTATTATGCAATTTGATGACAAAATGCGCGAACTCAAATCCATGAAAAAACTTCGCCATGAACTCAACGATGGCGATCGCCGAAAATTGGGTGATGTCCTGTTAGAAGTTAAAACTTTAACCCATCGATTGCCCAATTAACTTGCAATTAAATGAACAATGGTGAAATATAAAGTTTCCCTAAAAATAAAAGACGATCCTGATGCTCAAGAATATCCTTATATTCTCGATCTTAATCTCAACCAAGAAAATAATCCCAAACAAATTTTTACTGCTGAAATCTCTCAGCGAATGCGAGAAATCTTGCAAAATAAAAGTGGTTGTAAAATTGATACAACCAACATCAATCGTATTATTTCAGCTTGGGTTGAAGATATTCAGGAAGGCTACCGCGATACAATCGTCATCTTAGATTTACCCCTCTTAATTGCCGCCAATATCAAAAATGTTTGCGAAGGAGGCAATCAAGAAATCCCACCTCTTATCCCGCCAGATTTCGGCGAAATTGAACCCCACGTGGGTGCATTTCCCCCTCTAATTTTTTCCTAACCAAACGTAATTTACCCCTATTCAGGATAGTCAAAATGCTGAACGTTTCTATCACTCCCCACCGGGAATTCTTACCCGCAGATAGCCCCGAACAAAAACTCTTTCTGATGCTAAAACTGCGACCGACCCAAGACGTTGCCAGTTCTCGCCCTTCCACTGCTTTTGCCTTCGTTATCGATACCAGTGGTTCGATGTATGAAGTCATTGCTGGCAACCCTCAACCCACAGGAAGAACCTTCTTTTCCGATGGCAAAGAATATAACGAAGTGACTGGGGCAAAATCCAAAATTGATATCGTGATAGAGTCCCTGCAAACCTTAATTCATTCTGGCAGACTCGATGGTAGCGATCGCGTTGCCCTGATCCAGTTTGACGACGCAGCTTCCACTATTCTGCCCCTCACTTCTGCCACCCAAACTACATCGATTGAAGAGGCGATCGCACAATTACGTAACTTTTCCGGTAGCACCCGCATGGGACTGGGACTGCGCCACGCCTTCGATCTCCTAGCCACTCAACAGATGACCAGTCGCCGGATTTTGCTGTTTACCGACGGGGCGACCTTTGACGAAGACTACTGCTTAGAACTCGCCCCCCAATTTGTGACTAGCAATATTCCCATTACTGTTGTCGGAGTGGGGGACTACGAAGAAGACTTACTTATCCAACTTAAAGATATGACAGGAGGTGTTGCTATTCACGTCGATCCTGATGCTACGCCGGAAGGGTCTGCCGTCCTCGTTACAGATTTACCCAACACCATTATCCAAGAGTTTAATCGCGCCCAACAAGATGTCATTAACAATCTGAAAATGACGGTACAAACTGTTAAAGGTGTTACCTTAAACCGCATTGTTCGCGCCTATCCCGAACAAGCAGAATTTTCTCTCACCAGCGATCCTTACCCCATTGGCAATGCAACGGCTAACGACGAAACCGTATTTATCCTCGAATTCAACCTCGATAGTCGTCCCGCCAAACGAGTTCGCATCGCCCAATTAGGACTCACTTATGATGTACCCGGACAAAATCGACGAGGGGAACTCCCTCCTCAAAACGTCGTTGTTCAATTTGTCGCCGGACAAATGGGGGCGCAGGTAGACCAAGAGGTGATGGGCTATGTGCAGCAGTGCAATATCGGCGATATGGTCAAACGCGCAACTGTACTCGCTAATAGCAACCCGGAACAAGCGGAACAACTGCTACAAACTGCTCAGAAAATCACTCAACGCTTGGGCAATAGTAGCATGACGCGATCCCTCGGGGACGCTCGGGACGAACTCCGCAAAACCCGCAAAATTTCCCCCGAACGCAGCAAAACCATCAAGATGGGTGCCAAGGGCAAAACCGTTCGTATGGGAGGAGATATTAATGATTCTATTTCCGACGAACAAATTCGCAAAATTTCGGGAACCTGATTTTAACAATCGATTATTAATCACTTAAAAAGGAGGTAAATTATGGCTATTATTTGTGATGCTTGCGGCTACGAAAATATCGATGGGGCTGAGTTTTGTGAAGCCTGTGGGAATGAATTAACGGCAACGGTTGCTCCAACTCCCGCACCTTCCCCTCCAGTATCCTTTCCCGATCCCACTCCCCAACCTACCCAAATTAGCTATCCCGACCCCATTCCGCAACCATCACCAACGGCTTATCCCGATCCCCAGCCCGTCCCTCAACCCATTTATCCCGACCCCATTCCGCAACCAACGGCTTATCCCGATCCCCAGCCTGTCCCTCAACCGATGTATCCCGACCCGGTACCCACTCCGCAACCCACTCTCGGGGATTTGCCCTCACCGCAAACATTTACCGGAGATACAGCACGACTGGTTGCGAAACAAGCGGGTTGTCCTTATCCTGAATTTGTTCTGGATGGGAGTAACTTAATTGTCGGACGTTTCGATCCCGATACGGGTCCGGTGGATATCGATCTGGAAGGATTTCCGGGGGAAGATACTATTTCTCGCAATCATGGTGAGATTTATCAAGAGGGAGGACAGTGGAAAATTAAAGACCTTGGTTCGACTAACGGTATCTTTATTAAGCGAGTTGGCCAGCCTCGTTTTGGTGCGCGAATTATGATGCCAGAACCTCTCTATTCCGGGGATGAAGTGGCGATCGCAAAAATTCGCTTTCTCTTTCAAAGTTCTTAAAGGCTGTTTTGCCCCCTAGCAACCAATTTTGGGGTTTTGGGGGCAGAGCAACTTTGTTTTTAAAGTTAGCAGTATTCACTTTAAGCAACATGAAACAATCTCTAGTTATCGAAATGGATCGCACTTATGCGATCGATGCTTTCCAAGTTAAGATAGAGGCTCAAATTGCTAATTTTGCCGATATTGACTATTTCCGCGTGCAGATTCAATCTCCTCCTCAACTGGGACTTTTGCGGGTGGGAAGTGCGGAAGGTGGACTGGCACGAGAAAGGGAGTTGCGGGAGGTCTTAGGAGAACATCAGATGCTTTCTCCCTTACTGGCGATCGCCAGAGAAGATGCGATCGAATTGTCCTCGGACTCCCCTTTATCAGAAACAGAAGAGGTGCTTTCTTCTCAAGCAAGTGAGATGTTGGCTGCTCAACTTGAAGAGTTAGAAAAAGAGGACTTATTGACAGAGGAATTAGAAACCGATGTAGGGCTTTTAGAAGAGAAGTCAGAAACCGATGCGGGGTTTTTAGAGGAGGAATGTTACGAACCCGTTGCGATCGCTTCTCAAACTTCAGGAGAAAGAATTTTTCTCCTCAGTAAGTTCCCCCAAAAGGAGGAAAATCTTGCGACTTGGCTTGAGGGGGAGCATTCTCAGGAAGGATCGCTTCTTCTAGCCAGTCAAGTCTGCCAATTTTTCCGCGTCCTCTCACAAAAACAATGGTGTTTAGTCTCCCTTTTTCCTCAATTCATTCAAATGGGAACGCCGATTCGCTTTTTCGATCTTACAGGAGTTTATCCCACGGGAGAGATTTTAAAATCTGGCTTAGTAGCAGATTATTGCGCCCCAGAAGTTGCTTCAGATCGTCCCATTGACGAACAAATGAGTACCTATATTGTCGGACTCTTACTCTATCAAGCCATCCATCATCGTCTCCCAGAGGACAAATTAAACCCCGATATTGACAAAATTCCGCGCATCCATCAAATTCTCAAAATTGCCCTCAACCCGATCGCAGACGATCGCTTTTTCCTCTCTCAATTATTAAACCTCCTCGTGGAAACTCGACAATCATTGCGATCGCGCCAAATTCGTTGGCAAATCGCCAGTCAGTCTACTGTAGGACTCTCAGAGAATCGCTTGCACAACGAGGATAGCTACGGCATTCGTCAGCAACCTGCCAGCAATTCTCCCTCATGGATTATAGCCGCCGTTGCCGATGGGATGGGGGGAATGGCAGAAGGAGAAGTGGCCAGTCAACTCGCCATTCAAACGGTGTTAGAAACACCTCTACCTCCAGACTTAAATAAACCCCAAACTTGTCGAGATTGGGTCATGAGTCTGGTGGAAAAAGCTAATGAAGCCGTTAGCGATCGCGTCAAAGATGGTGGAACAACTCTCAGTATTACTTTCACCGTCGAACGCAATTTATACCTTGCTCATGTCGGAGATAGTCGCATCTTTTTACTCAGAAAAGGTACAATTTGTCAACTCAGTGAAGACCATTCAATGGTTGCCATGTTACTGGCCAGTGGTGAGATTTCTTATCAAGAGAGTCTCAATCATCCCGATAGCAATCTTCTTCTTAAATCTCTCGGTTCTAAACCGCGTTTAAGCGCAGGATATGCCCAGAATTTAAGTCGGTTTGGCGAGGATTTCTCTCTTGTTCTTGAAGATGGAGATATTCTCCTCCTTTGTTCCGATGGTGTTTGGGGCTTAGTGTCTCCTGAAGATCTAGCGCAACTGTTTACAGACTTCTCTGATTTGCAAGAAGCCATTGATGAGGCGATCGCCAGCGTCCTTAAAAAAGGAGCAGATGATAATGCGACTTTAATTGCTTTGAAATGTCTCGGAGAAAGCCGGCAATTTTAACGAAATTGCTTGTTTCTCATACTTTTTTTTGCTGTTCTTGTGAATTTAAGATAATGCAACTTCCTCCCGGTACACTGCTCAAACAACAACGATATCAAATTGAAACCACTCTCGGTCAAGGTGGATTTGGCATTACTTATCGAGGGATCGATCGCCTTCGCACCTTGCGAGTAGCCATTAAAGAAAATTGGCCAGATAGTGCCATTCGTCAAGGTACAACTGTGGTTTGGATGAGAGCTAATGAAGAAAAAAAACAAGAACAATTGCAACAATTTAAGACTGAAGCCAAGTATTTATCGAAGTGTATTCATCCGAATATTGTTCGAGTTTATGACTGGTTTGAAGAGAATGATACGGCTTATACGGTCATGAGTTTCGTGCAAGGAAAATCTCTCTTGGGTTTGTTCCAAGAAATCGGTAAATTTCCCGTCGATCGCTTACTTCGTTATTTTCTGCAAGTTGCAGCAGCCTTACAAGTTATTCATAGTAAAAAATTATTACACCGGGATATTAAACCCGAAAATATCCTCATTGATTCCCGCGATCGCGCCATCTTAATCGATTTTGGAGCAATGCGGGAATATCAAGCACGAAAAACAGGCAAAATGACTGCCATTTTAACCCCTGCTTATGCCCCCATCGAACAATATTCTACTTTTGGTCAGCACGATACTACCATTGATATTTATGCTCTCTGTGCCTCAATGTATCATCTTCTCACAGGATATTCTCCCGCCGAAGCACCAGACCGCATCAGTAGCGATCGCCTAATTCCACCAAGTCAATTAATGGAAATTGACTCTCGCTTAGAACAGATCATTTTAATAGGAATGGCACGCGATCGAAAACAGCGCTTTCAAAGTGCCGGAAAATTAATGGAGTGTTTAAATGCTCTTTATCAAACAGGGACTGCGAGACTGGTTTATCTCCATCCTGGATTTGATGCCTTTGAATTTGAGGTGAAAGGCGATCGCGCGATCGTGGGGCGATCGGATCCAGAAACTGGTGCAGTAGATGTTGACCTGAATCATTTTCGCGATCGTGACACTATTTCTCGCCGTCACGGAGAACTTTACAAAGAAGAAAATCGCTGGAAAGTGAGAGATTTAGACTCAACCAATCACATTTATATTAAACGTTCCAACCAATCTCGATTTGGTTCCAAAATTACTACCCCCGAATTTGTTAATTCTGGTGACGAAATTAGCTTTGGTAAAATTTGCTTTCTTTTTCAAATATTTTAACTCCAAGGAGAATGTATCATGGACAATTTTTGCCCTACCTGTAGCGCTCAAAATCCAATTACAGCGACGATGTGTCAAGCCTGTGGATTTGACTTAACTACTTTTAATGACAATGATGAATCTTCTTCTCACTCTCCCTTGCATCTTTCTCCTGAAACTATTCTTAAAAAAGGACGTTATCAGGTTGAAAAAACTTTAGGAGAAGGAGGATTTGGGATTACCTACAAAGGTTGCGATCGCTCTAGTTCTACAGAAGTTGCCATTAAAGAATTGTTTCCCGATAAATCTTCGCGTCAAGGAACAGAAATTATTTGGTCAAATTCAATTCCTCCTCAATCAAGAAAAGAACAGATTAGCAAGTTTAAAGGAGAAGCTGAATATCTTTCAAAATGCGTTCATCCTCATATTGTCCGAGTATATGACTGGTTTGAAGAGAATAAGACTGCTTATATTGTCATGGATTTTGTAGATGGTAAACCTTTATCTAAAATATTAGAAGAACAAAAGGTTTTATCGGAAAATCAAGTCAAAAAATATTTTATTCAACTAGCAGAAGCACTAAAAGTTGTTCATGCTAATAATTTACTTCACCGCGATATTAAACCTGAAAATATTATTATCAATCAAGAAGATCGAGCGATTTTAATTGATTTTGGTAATGCTAGGGAATTTATTGCGGGGAAAACTCAAAAAATGACTCAGATTGGTACACCGCAATATGCTCCCCTAGAACAAGGAAGTTCACAAGGCAGAAGAAATCCCAGTTTAGATATCTATTCTCTCTGCGCTTCAATGTATGAATTAATAACAGGAGAATTACCAATTCAAGCCACCGATCGCGTTCATGTTGATACCCTCAAACCACCTCGTCAAATTGTTCCCAGTATCGATCCTATCACTGAAAAAGCGATCCTCACAGGAATGAGAATACGGGCAGAAGATCGCTTTCAAAGCGCCGATGAAATGATTCAAGCCCTCCAAGGTCGCCTCGTTTCCCCTATTCTCAGTCGTGCCAGACAGTTTGTCAAGCAACAGAAACTCTCAGAAGCAGCAGATGCCTATCATAAATGTCTTGACAGCGAACCGGGAAATGGAGATGCTGCCGTAGAACTCAGTTTAGTTCTCATTTATATCAACGAAAGTCAAGCCGAAACTGCTGCCCGAGTTGCCATTCAAGCTAAACCCAATGATGGTCGGGGATACGGGGTATTAGGCTTAGTGAGTTGTCGTCGCAGTAACTGGTCGGAAGCCTTGCATCACCTACAAACTGCTGTAAATCTCTCTCCAAGTGAAGGCTGGATACAGGCTAATCTTGCTTGGGCTTTAGGGAAATCAGGTCAATGGTCGGAGGCAGAAACGGCTGTTAAACGCGCGATCGCATTGGATAATCAATCAATTTTTGCTATGGGACTGCAAGGGTGGATCGCCGTTAATCAACAAGATTGGAAAGCGACCATTCGTTATGCCAGACCGACGCTTTTTAAATCTAAACAATTAAACCATCGTCAAGATGTTCGAGTCTGGGTTTATTCTTGTCTCCTTGCAGCTTTAGATAAGGCAGTTGTTACCCAACAGTCTACCGATGTCGATCGCTGTTTGCAAGAGATTCTCTCCCAATTTCCCCAACATGGTTTTGCGTGGGGATTTCAAGGCTGGAAACAAGCTGGACAACAGTTATGGTCAGAAGCAATACAAAGTTTTAATCGGGTTAGCGATCGCGCTCAAATGCCAAGCTGGATGTTATGCGATCGGGGCATCATACAGGAACAAAAAAATGATTTACAAGGAGCAATTCAAGATTATGAAATCTGTAGTCAACGCTTTACCGATAATGCTTTTACTTATTTCCGTTGGGGGACGGTTTTAGGGCGCGTCGGACAATGGGAAGAAGCTAAAATTGTGCTAGAAAAAGCAGTGCAATTAAAGCCAGATTATGCAGAAGCACATCACAACTTAGGCTGGGTTTTACTCAATATCAAAACTTCTGATGGAGAGATTGCCTATTTTCGTCAGTTGTGGACTTCTTATCGTCGCGCGATCGAGCTTTATAACCAACAGTATAAGGTTCATTTAGCACAGAAGATTCAACAAGTTTTTCAAAGTGCTGGGGTTCAACTTTAGTTTTCGTTCAAAGTTGTCAATAAATTATTTTAAAGGATAAGTCAATGTCCAATAATCAAACACAAACATACAAACCTTTACCTGTTTTACATCCATTAGGTAGATCGGTTTTGATTGTATCTACTATTCTCTTTATTATAGGTGGTATTTTATTGCATAATTATGATAAATTGCAAAAACAATGTGACTATCAAAAGAATGTAAAGAGAGATAAGCCTGAAGTTTCTATTCCGATATATTGTGATTGGATTTATCTGCTGAGTAGTTTGGGAAGCACTTTGATACAATCGCCAGTTGTAATTTTGCTCATCGAGCTTAGTTTAATGAGAGAGTCTAAGCGAGAAACACAGAAAAATATGGAAAAACTTACCGATTCAATCTCGACAAAAATCAAAGAAGATATCAAAATAGGTACACAAGATATTAAAGAAAATACAGAAAAAAGCACTAAAGTTATTGTTGAAAAAATACAAAATTCCATGAAAGCAGTTTTTAATTCTCCTGAAGTTACTCAACATATCCAAGTTTTTTATCAAACTAAAGATGAATATATAAACTTAATTTCAGATGATTTCAAAAAATCAGAAAAAAGTGAAATAAAGATATTAGGATTGTTTGAAGAAATTAAAATATTTGATGTTAGCAAACGTTTTATAAAACAGAAAGTAATTGATGGATGTAATGTTAAAATTTTAATGGCTAATCCAGAATCAAAATTAATTCAATGTCTTACAGAATCAAATAGCCTCTATTATTCTAAAGAAGTAGTTGACTATCGTTTTAAAGTTTTAGAGTCACTATGTAAAGAAATTTCAGAGAAGCAATCAGAAGTTAAAGGATCGTTAGAATTGAAGTTGCACACTTTATTTTCTCCATGCTGTTATTATTCTAACAAAGAAATGAAAGTAATATCTATGTATTTAAATGATTCTGAAGATCATGATTTCCCTGCCTTTAAACTTGCCAATTCAGATTTTATTGAAGATATTGAAAAACACTTTAAATATTTATGGAATAATGGAAAAACAATCCTTAAAATCTCCACAAATTCAGAAAATAATATTACTGATTTATAAGATCAATTTTTTTAACTCTTAATCAGCATCATGAATAAATTAGTCATTCTCGATCTCGGCCAAGGCAATTTAAATCAAGAAATTCCCGTCAGTTTGGAAATTAAAGACGAGAATTACAGCACTCTAGCACGAAGTATAGGAAAACTTCCTGCTGCTCTTGATTTAGTCAACTCTTATAAACTTTGGCAAAATAATTATCGTAGCTTAAGTGGAAATAGATTTTTATATTTGCTCAATAATCGAGCAAGAGTAGGTGGAACAACTTCTATTGAATCAATAAAAACAATAATCAAAAAAATCACTGAAGATGAAGAAAAATTAACACAAAAACTTAATAAATGGTTGAAATATTCTTTGTTTTATCCCGTTTATTATAAACTTTTAGAGCAATTAGTTAAATCGGATACTGTTCGTATTGTCATTCAAACCGATAACCATCAACTTCGACAGCTTCCTTGGCATTGTTGGGATTTTTGGGATGGTTTTACTAAAGTTGAAATTGCATTAAGTCTTTCTGCTTATGAGAAAATTCAAAAAGAAATTGTACTTAAATCAAAAATAAGAATCCTCGCAATCCTAGGAAATAGTAACGGTATTAATATTAAAAAAGATCGAGAATTTTTAGAAAAGTTACCTGATACAGAAATAGCTTTTTTAGTTGAACCCGATCGCCCTAAACTGACTGAATATCTTTGGGATGAAGAAGGCTGGAATATTATTTTCTTTGCTGGACATAGTTCCAGTAATCCTCAAGGAGATAGAGGCAAAATTTATCTCAATCGTAAAGATAGTTATAATCTCAAAGCCTTTCGCTTTGCGCTTAAAAAAGCGATCGAACGAGGAACTCATCTTGCTATTTTTAACTCTTGCGATGGATTAGGTTTAGCACGAGAGTTAGCTGACTTACAAATCCCTCAAATTATTGTTATGCGCGAACCTGTTCCAGATATAATTGCACAAGAGTTTTTAAAGCATTTTCTTTCAGCCTATTCCAAAGGAAAACCTTTATATCTTGCCGTGAGAGAAGCACGAGAAAGATTGCAAGGTTGGGAGGATACTTGTCCTTGTGCAATGTGGTTGCCTGTTCTCTGTCAGCATCCTTCAGAAACAACTTTAAATTGGCAAGATTTTCTTCCTAAAAAAGTATCGCGGAAAAATAATATTTTTCTGAATCTCATCGAAAATATTGCCGCAGAATACGGCTATTTAGAATATTTGCCTCCTAAAGAAGGCGATCTCCTTCTGCAAACTTTAAATACAGCTTCAGAAGAAGAACTAACTCCTGCTGAAAAGGAGATTTTTATCGTAACTGTGAGTTATTGTTCTTACTTTAAAAGAGGTTTTCCAGTCCCTTTTGCTCGCTACAGATTCAATAGTGATGAAAGTTACTACAAAAGGGCAATGTCAGAGATCCAATTAGGGAAACTTGCATCTACCTATCCTGCATTGAGTTCTATCGTCAAAGATTCAACTCTATCTCAAATTCTATCCTTAACCGAGGTACAATAAAATGGCAATTTCCGAACGCGAAAAGCGCAAATTAATCAAAGAATATTTTGAATGCTTGAGAAAGCGAAATCGAACTAAAGAAGCAATTTTTAAACGGATTATGGGCGATCTCTTCTCTCATTGGAAAGAGCAACGAATGCCTAAAGAAGCATGGTATGCTTATGGCGCGATTGTAACTTTATTGATCTCTTTACTTATTGACCCTGGATTTACATTGTTACTGATCGTTGTTGGCTTTTTCCTGGCAAAAATTAAGGTGAGTCCTAATATTCGTCCCAAAGTTACAGATGCTCAAATTGACCAATGGCAACTTGAAGATCGGAGACAGCTATTTGATACAACGCCAGATCGCTTAAATGTCATCCAAGTTAGTTCTCATCAAAATGTACCAATGGCGGCTCAAAATGTAGTTAAAGATCAAATTCGCTTAATTAGTGGTTATACCTTAAATAAAAATAGCAGTTTGCTTGAATTTCTTGATATTGAGGACTGTTATGCGGAAAAAGGACTTGATGGCAAAATTCGATACAGTATTCATGTGTTGATGGTGATTTATTTATGTAATAATTTCCTCAATTACTTTAAATGCTATTGGAATTCTATTAAAGGAGTTTCAACATTTATCGAAACGAGCGAACATCTTTACGATCTGGTTGTTTCAGTAACAACTCGAGAATCTTCGTCAGCCGCTTTGATTAACAGTGATGGCAAAAAAGTGGTTTTGAGTGAATATTTAGTGATTGGAACAGCAGATGGAAAAACAGTTGATTTTCCTTATATTATTGATGTTCGTTTGAGCGAAGAAAGTAACTGGGAAAGAGATAGCAAGCAGTCTGCTGTTAGCAATGCGGCCAAAAAGATTCGCACACTATTAAGACAACGGCGAATTGATGTATAACAAGAGGGAGAATCAATTTCTAATTCTTCTATGACCGATCGCCATCCTCCCTCTTCTTCTTCCCAAAACCAAACCACAGACCTCATTTACGGTCGCCATCCCGTCCTGACCGCATTGGAAAACGATCGCCAACTCAACCGCCTTTGGGTACTCCCTCAACTGCGACGCGATCGCCGTTTTAAAGAGGCGATCGATCGCGCCAAGGCCAATGGGGCAATTATCGACGAAACCAACCCCCAACGCCTCAATCAGCTTATCCCAGGGGTTAATCATCAAGGTATTGTGGCACGAGTTGCCCCTTATACTTATATTGAACTGGAGGAGGCGATCGCCAAAGCCCTAGAAACTAGCAAAAATCCCGTTATTCTCGTCGCTGATGGTATCGTAGACCCTCACAACCTCGGTGCCATCATTCGTACCGCAGAAGCAATGGGAATGCAGGGTTTAGTGATTCCTCAACGACGGGCAGCCGCCATCGATTCTACCGTCATGAAGGCATCTGCGGGGGCTTTAGAGCATTTCCCCGTCGCCCGAGTCGTCAACCTCAATCGTGCCTTAGAAACCCTCAAAACCTCGGGATTTTGGGTCTATGGCATGATTTCCGATGCCGAAACCCCCCTGCATACCCTCGAATTGAATGGCGCGATCGCCTTGGTTATCGGATCTGAAGGTCAAGGACTTAGTGCTTCCATCGAACAAAATTGCGATTTCCTGACATCTATTCCCCTCCTGGGAATGACCCCCAGCTTGAATGCCTCTGTAGCTGCGGCGATCGCGATTTATGAAATCTCTCGTCAACGAAATTTCGGCAAAATTTCCCCGTAAATTGTGATCCCAACAACGGTAATTCCACAGAGGAAGAGGTATAACAAAATGGATTGCTTAAAGAAAAATTAAGTAATGTAAAGAATGGCGCTATAATGCCGAATTAAGTTCAGTCTTCCTAATCCGAGGGAAATTGTCAGAAACCTCAGCCCTTAGGCGTGAGGCTTGAAAGAGAAGTCTAACAGGCCATTCTGACCAGACTAAGTACCCCGCGTACTACGTTATTTTGGTCACGACACCTGGGAATGCGAAGCTAGTTCCTCGCCCTGTCGTTAGCAGTTAAACAATTTTAAGGTCACTGAAATAGTGCTGCTAACCCAACAAGCTAAAATAACCTAGTCGAAGCTAACATTACCCCGCAAGGGAGGCTCGAAAGAGCAAAACTGCTATGCGTACAGGGTTGTTTAATTAGATACAGTAATTGTCCTGTTAAAAGTGCAATACAAAAGCACCCTAATTAAACAACTCCAAGGCGGTAGCGAAACTAATATAAAGCCGTCCTATAAGGACGGGGTTTCTACCCAATGTTTCTATGAAAAATATTTTGATACGATTTTTAGAAGCCTCCGGTTTTGCTTACTGGGTTGAAGTTAAAACAGATAGTCCACGCTGTACTTACTATTTCGGTCCTTTTGTCAGCGATCGCGAGGCTCAAGAAACCGCCCCTGGCTATATTGAAGATTTAAAAGAAGAAGGCGCTCGCGGCATTAGTGTTAAAATAGAGCGCATGAGACCCAAGGAATTGACCGTTTTTGAAGAAGAATTGGGGGAGAAACGCGATCGCGAGATAATCCCCAGTCTTAGCGGTCGGTTGTCTTCGTTTTCTTAGGGATATTAGCTGAGAAAATGCGGAATGCTCAACCCTCCTGAAGCCAGTCTTCTATATCATTGAGTACCTGTTGGGGAATTTCCCAAGGAAAAAGATGGGCAGTATTGGCGTAACAATACCATTGACAATGCTGAAGATGTCCGGCGGTTTCTTGACTCGATGCCGCCGTAATGTGGCGATCGCTTTCCCCGGCCAAGACTAAACAAGGGAGAGAAATTTGCTCTAATTCCTTAAGGCGATTATATCCAGCAGAGAGCGCTTTTTGTAGCGCTCTTTCTGCTGTTTTACAAGTTTGTAGGTAGGCGATCGCGCCTTCTGCGGCCAAATATTTGTAAGGGAGGGGAGTGTGTTGGCAGAGGAGATAGCGAAATAAGGAGCGTTTGCCAAAGGTGTCGATATTCCATTGCCAACCGGGTTTGCAGTTGTTAATGACTCCGGAAACAGCAGTATAGGCTAAATCTTGCCATGTTATCGGGGGATGATTACTGCGAGGACGGGCAGCACTGGCGACTAAAATGAGACGGGTAAAGCGCTGGGGCGATCGCAATGCCAATTCTAAGGCTAATATACCCCCTAATGACCATCCCAGCAAGATACACTTTTCGATCTGATGGCGATCGAGTAATTCTTCGAGGTCTTCGAGATGATCCTGCATCTCAAACTCTTTTCGCGTCGGACTTTTGCCATAGCCTCGCAGATCCGGCGCGAGAGTTTGATAGTTTTGGGAGAGGCGATCGGTAAAAACAGAGAGAGTGCGACTGGACCCAGGATGACCGTGCAAGCATAATATCGGAAATCCCGTGCCACGTATTTCAAGGTTTAATTGCATTAGGTGAATGGGTTGTTATCTCTCCCATAAAACGATAGTAGCACCTACGCAGTCTGCCCCCTGGTTTCCCCCCAAATCTGGGAAATAGAGTAGTTAGTGGTTAGTGACTACTGGTCTGCCAAGGATTTTTTGGTGGGTAAGGGCAATCGCTATAACCCTAATCCATTTCAATGGATTTTTCGTATGAGACAGGGATTTTCAATCCCTGGCGGATCGGGCTATACTCGTCATTTTAAGTATGACAGACCACTAGTGCTTCTCTTCAGTTCCCTTTTTAGCGGATAATTGAGTATAACTGGCTCAATGTCCTTCGTAAGAATGACTGATTGTTAACCTCTCACGACATTTCAATGTTTCAAATTCCGTTTCGATGGCTGCAAGACCTCTTGGCGGATTTACTCGGCCCTGACTCCGATCTACAGGATCCCGCAGATATCCCCCCTCTGAGTAATGAAGAGTATAAGGCTCTTTGGCTAGACCTTCTCGATTGTGTCGCCCGAGGCTGGCAACAAACTCGCATTTTTGAGAAACTGGGTATTCGTCGCTACGATCCCTGGTTTAGTTCTTGGTTGCAGCGTTACGGTCGCAGTTTGATGCGACAAGACCCTCATGCGATCGATCGCGATGTGGCCGGCCAAATGGTACGTTTGGGGAAAATAGGCTGTGGGGATCTGGGGGAGGTATCCCAACAAATCGGGACGCGATTATTCGAGTTAAGCGATCGCGATATTCTGACTCCTCAACCGGAAACAACTCTCCCTCCTACCATTTCTTCCCAAGATCCGGTAGAACTCTTTAATTATGGGGCAGAACAATATCGCCAAGGGCAGTTAGAGGGGGCGGTTTCTTTGTGGGAAACGGCTTTAGAGGTGCAGCCGGACCTGTTCGACGCGAGAAATGGCTGCGGGACTGCATTATATTATTTGGGGCGCTATGAAGCCGCGATCGCCCATTTTAATCGAGCTTTAGAAATCGCCTCAGATTCTCACTTAGCTGCTTTTAATCGCGGTAGTGTTTATTTGGAGTTGAAACAATACGACGCGGCGATCGCGGATTTTAGTCGCGCGATTGAAATTAAACCAGATTTTGCCCTCGGTTTGAACGGTCGCGGCATGGCTTATACTGATTCGGGTCAAGATAGCTTGGCTCTTGATGATTTTAACAATGCGATCGCCCTGCAACCTAACTTACAGTTTGCTTATAATGGACGGGGTATTATTCAGGGGAAAGCGGGAGAATTAGAAGCCGCTTTAGCAGATTTTCAAGAAGCGCTAAGTTTGAATCCTAACTATTACGATGTTTATCACAATTGCGGCAATATTTTACGAGAATTAGGACGATATTCCGAAGCGATTGAAAAGTTTACTCAAGGGATTTTAATTCAACCTAATTTTTACCAAGCATATTACAGTCGAGGTAATACTCATGCTGCTACTGGCAACTATCAAGAGGCGATCGCGGATTATCGAGAAGCAATTACGATTCAACCTGCTTATATTTTGGCTTATAACGGTTGGGGTTTAGCTGCGACTCAACTCGGACATTATGACGAGGCGATCGCGCAATTCGATCGGGCGATCGCAATTTCTCCTGCATTCTGGCAAATTTGGGCTAATCGCGGTTGGACAATTTTTCAGGCTTCTTCCCCTACGGATTGCGATGCAGCTATTCACAATTGGAATGAGGGATTGAGTAAACTTAAACCTGATAGTTCCGATTATTATTTAGCGCGGGGAACTCTACAATATTATAAGGGATTAGCTGCGGCCAAGACCGCGATCGGGCAGGAAAATTCTCGCTCTTATTGGGAAAAAGCGATCGCCAGCTATCAGAAATCCTTGGACGCATTGCAGGATCGCCCCAATTTGGAAGAGCCATATTTAGAGGTTATGCAAGGATTAATTCTCGCTAATCATGCCCTCGGCAATAGCTTAAATGTTAAAAATTATATCAATATTGCTTTAATTATTCTCAATCAATTGGTGCTGAATCTTAAAAATCCTCGAGAAAAACTCAGACTCTCGCAAAAATTCATTGGTTTTCATCATTTGAAAATTGAGCGTTTGGCACGATCTTCCGATCGCAAACAGCAAATCTTGGCTTTACAATTAGCAGAAGAACGCAAAAATTTATCTATCTATTGGCAACAGAATAATGCTATTAATCAAACTCCTATTGCTTCACCCAACTATCAACAATTGCAACAATTGCTGGATGCCAATACTGGAGGAATTTACTGGCATATCAGTCCTGTTTCGATAACTACATTTATTCTCCGCGATCGCCAACCTCTCCTGGTTATTCCGGCAGATTCTTCCCAGTTAGCTGCCTTTGAGAATTGGTTAAAAGATGGCGATCGCAGAGAAGCTAACGATCCCATTTCAACCCTCAACCCACAAAAATTTCCCGCAACACATCTGCAATCTTTACAAGAATTGAGCGAAATTTTACAGGTTGACAAGATTCTCTCATATTTCTCTAAAACCGTCGATCGCTTAGTTTTAATTCCGCACCAAATCTTACATTTACTTCCCCTCCATCTTCTTTTTTCAACATCATTCAAGCAAAGAGATTTTAATATTACCTATCTTCCCAGTGGCAAATTTGGACTGCGGTTAACAAATTCTCTTCCTCTTTCTCCACAAACTCAGTCGTCAATTCCTTTATTGACTATCGATCCTGCATCCAATCCTATCTCTTCTAAAGCATTAGAAGTTAATGCGATCGCGCAGTTTTTCCCAAGTAAAACGATGGGTGGAATAGGGGTCAGCAAAGAAACAGTTTTAGAAGCCTTAGAAACACCAACTCATATTTTTCATTTTGCCGGAAATAGCTATCAAGATACTCTTGAGCCTCAGAATTCAGCCCTTACTTTTGCCAATGAAGAGCAATTAACCTTGAGGGATATTTTTAGTTTAGACCATCCCAGTGCTTCTTTAGTTTGTCTTTCCGCTTGTGAAACGCGATCGCCTACACTACAAGAAGCTGGCAATGAATTTGTAGGTTTTGCTGTCGGTTTTTTGGTGAAAGGAGCAACTTATGTGGTATATAGCCTTTGGCAAGTCACTGAAATTTCAACCAGTTTATTAATGATTCGTTTTTACGAGTTACTCAAACAAGAAATAAAACCCGCAGAAGCACTCAAAAAAGCGCAAATGTGGTTGCGAGATCTGAGTTATGATGAACTGATTAAAACTTGCGATCGCCTCTTAAAAGAGTTAGAAGATGCACCCTCGGGATGTTTGGAAAATCTCAAGATGACGCGAGATTTAGCACGAGATAAAGCCGCAAGACAAGGGGAAAGTTATTGGCCCTATTCACAACCCTATTATTGGGGAGGATTCGTCCTTTCGGGAAAGGTAGATTGAGATGCAAACTAGCAATTTTGTTTTAACTCCTTCTCAAGCGATCGCAATTGAGAAAATGCGGTCATTCTATCACAGTCAAGAGCGTTTCTTTCTCTTACAAGGAGGAGCCGGGACCGGCAAAAGTACGATTATTTGGGAATTTATTCGCTGTTTACAACAAAAATATCGTAAAATTGCGATCGCCGCATCAGCACCTACTCATAAAGCGGTTGGGGTACTGGAAGAAATGGCAGGAAATAGCGATAAATCCCCTGATTATGCCACTATTCACCGTCTTTTAGGGTTGAAGTTAGAAGCAGAAAAAGGGACGCGAGTATTAAGAGAAGGACGGCGATCGCGCATTGGTAAATACGATCTGGTTATTGTCGATGAAGCCTCGATGGTATCCTCAGCTTTGTGGACTTTATTGCAACAAATCTCGCAAAAATACAGAACTAAATTCATTTTTATGGGAGATATCGCACAACTACCTCCTATTAACGAAACGCGATCGCCAATTTTCGATCTTTCCGAACAATTCTCTCTCACAGAAGTAGTACGACAAGCACAAGATAATCCCGTTATGGAATTTATTTCTGCTGCTCGTGCTAAGGTTTTCGATCGCCATATTACTTTACCGCAAAAGAGCCAATACACCTGTAATAAAGAGCATGGCGCATGGATATTACAGCGATCGCAGTGGTTTGCTCAACTCATTCGCGCTTTTCAATCCCCGAAATACGAGCAAAATTCTAACTATATTCGCGCGATCGCTTGGACAAATCGAGAGGTCGATTCGATTAACACACAAGTCAGAAATGCTTTGTATGACCCAAAAACCCCCTTTCTTGAAGGAGAGCGCTTAATTGCAAAAGAAGCCATTCACGATCCCCTCGATGGCGATATCGTGCTTCCCAGTTGTGCGGAAGTCACGGTTATCAACCCTCCTCATTTCCAAACCAGTCCCGATGGGATAGACTATTGGCGCTTGCGGGTGGAAGATGAAGAGGATATCTATCGCTTTAAAGTACCCGATCCCAGCGCTCGCAGCAAAATCGATCGCCATCTCAAATATTTAGCGGAAAAAGCACAACAGCGCAAAGGCAAAAATGCTTGGGGAGAATACTGGGATTTTCGCAATCAATGGGCGAACTTAAAGCCCTGTTATGGTATCACTTCTCATCAATCCCAAGGCTCGACTTATGAGAATGCTTTTGTCTGCGATCGCGATATTTCCCGCAACCCGAGCATTCCCGAGCAGCATCAAGCGCGTTATGTTGCCTTTTCTCGGGCGCGATCGCGTTTATTCGTGCTTTAATTGTAAATATTAGCTTTATCTTGCTCTTACAGTTCTGACCCAATTGCGAAATATTCTTATTAACTCCAAATAATCGGTTGTCTCAGTTTGTTGGAGAAACTCTGCAATTTCTGCGATGGGAATATTGGGGAAAAACTGACTTTGAGAACTGGGAAAATATTCCCCATTGTTTAATTGTTGTAGGATTAAAGAATTGCGATCGTAAACCCAAACTTCCGGCACTCCTAAAGCGGCATAAACTTGTAATCGATTGGGCGAACTGCTGGTAATATCTATTTCAATCACCAGATCGGGAGGAGGATCGTCTGGTGTCAATCTTCGTTTACCGCGAATGGCTACAATATTGCTAATATAAAAACATTCATCCGGTTCTACTCCCTTCAATTCAGGACGCTTATAAGTTGTCGATCCGAGGGGATAAATATTGATTTCTAATTCTTCTGCAAGGGTCTCGACAAAACGTCCTATTACTTTTTTATATCGTTCGTGTTCTGGTGAAGGAGCCAAGATTTCTAAATTTCCGCAATTGTAAGTTAAACGCAAACGACGGTCTTGCAGTTCTTCGAGAAGATTTTCATAGGTTTTCCAACTTATTCCAGAAAGATGAATAATTTCCGTTGTTGGAATTGGTAAAGTTGTTATCATCGAACTTTTCTAGAAAATACTCGCCTGAATTCTACCATCAAAAAAAAGTGACCCGGAGTCTACGCCTACCACAAGCATCCCGTATTGCTGCTCCTTCCGGTCTGACAAAGTTTGGGCGTTGCGATCGCGTCGATCCGAGTCGTTCTCCAGTATAGCACCTTTTTGGCGCTTAACTTTCGTTTTTTTCAGAAGATTCTGTAGAAGATTCTTTCTCCAGTAATTTTTCTTGTCGCTTCTTGCGATCGGTCTTCAGCAGATCGTCCAAAACTTGTTTGGCCTGCTCCATTTTTTCCAGATTACTCTGATATATCTCTAAATCCTTCTGCATTTTTTCAATGGGTAAATGCAAACTCCCACCAATTTCCGCGAGAATTTTCTCTCTCTTTTCTCCATCGCTAACCACTGCGCGATCGGCGGATTCCAGTAATTCATATATACCAATTGCAAAAAGACGACTGTATTTAAAATGTTTTGCAAAGGCGATCGCCTTCAAGGTTTCATATAACTTTTCACTACCTTCTAAAGACACTAGCGCAGTATTCCAAGACAGCAATTGTTCCACCGATAAGCGTTGTGCTAACGTATTCAAGGCTGCGGCATCATCGCGGTATTGTTGGGGGTCTTTATCAATTGCCAAGCATAACCCCTTGAAAATTGAGACTTTATCCTTTTCTGGTGTATATCCAGCCATAAAGCGATCGAAGGAAGTGACAACCCCCAATCCATAAATTGGATCGTACTGAAAATTGACATTGACCGATAGCAGGTGCATTTCTACCATCAACTCTTCAACAACCCGTCGATAAATGGAATTAATCGGGCGAATGTGATGGCTATAAAAATTTCGTTTGGTATCTGAAAGCGTGCGAACGTTATCCACAAAGTCTAACTCTAGACGAAACAGCGATTGCTATTACTTTACAAGGTTTTCTGACTTTATTACAATCGTTGTTTAGGGTCTAAAAAGAATCCTCTGGGCAAGATTTAAGTAATAAAGATTTAAGACAGAAAAATTTCGCCCGAAACAACTGAGGGATGATACGGCGAAATTTTTCTCTCCCTATTTATTCGATACACCTAATTTCTTAAGGTTGTCTGAATGTCAACACTCAAATGTCAACACCTGAATGTCAACACTCAAATGTCAACATTCCTGAGTTGATTTAGGTTGTGACACCTCGAGAAGCATCGAGGGCTTCGTTTTCAGCTTCAAAAATCTCGAAAACTGAATCCATCATTGTCACCTCAAATACCAACTTGGCTTCGGGATGAACATTGCAAATGCGAAAGCTCCCCTCAACTTTGTCTGCATCCCTCATTCCAGCAACTAACGATGTTAAACCAGAACTATCAAGAAAATTAACTTGACTCAGATTGACGACAGCATGATGACTGAGTTTGGAGATACATTCTTGCAATTTCAAACGAAATTGCCAAGCGGTGGTAATGTCCAAGCGACCGCTTGGAGCTAGGACGATTACCTTTGTCCCCTCTGTGGTTGTATGTTCTTTTTGTTCTATGTGAATCACTCGTCAATTCGCCTCAAAAACTCAAGCTGTGTATCTTGGTTTGTGCTAGTAGCCCACAAAGCCGTCTTGTTAAAGGATTGCTTTGGGATTTAGCTGTGAAATTCTTCCCTAGCTTACCATGTGCGAAGAATTACTAATCGCCCTTTTGAGTGTATTTTAACACCCTAGTTTCTGTCAAACCGATCGCGATCGCAAAATTCAGATTCTGAAACCCCGATCCTACTCTTCCGTCCAATTCGCCCACTCTTGAGGCTTGAGGAAGGTTTTATAAAGATTGTCTTCTGGGGTTTCCGGTTCGGGGCTATAGCAGTATTCCCAGCGCACCATGGGGGGAAGAGACATCAGGATCGATTCGGTGCGTCCATTGGTTTGTAGTCCGAAAATGGTGCCTCGGTCGTAGACTAAATTAAATTCAACATAGCGCCCCCGTCGATAGAGTTGAAAATCCCGTTCGCGATCGCCCCACCCCATTTTTTGGCGTTTTTCAGCGATAGGGACATAAGCGGGTAAAAATCCCCCTGCACAATCTCGGACAAAAGCAAACAATTCTTCCCAAGTTTTCTGGGGAGGTGCGCCCACTTTCTGACTGTAAGCAGCAGCCTCGCGATCGCGCTGGGGTCCGCGATAAAGTTCTCCCGTACCGTCTTGATAATCAAAGAAAATGCCGCCAATACCGCGAGTTTCTTGGCGATGTTTGAGATAAAAATATTCGTCGCACCAAGATTTAAAAGTAGGATAGTAGTCGGGATGATGGCGATCGCAAACCTCCTTGAGAGTGCGGTGAAAATGGGCAGCATCTTCCCCAAACCCGTAATAGGGAGTCAAATCGATACCCCCGCCAAACCACCACACCGGACCCGCTTCAAAATAGCGATAGTTGAGGTGAACCGTCGGAATATAGGGATTGAGGGGGTGTAACACCATCGATGTCCCCGTGGCGTAAAAACCGTGGCCTTCCGCTTCCGGGCGCTGTTTGAGAATGGAGGGAGGGAGTTCTTTCCCCCAAACTTCAGAAAAATTGACCCCCCCTTGCTCAAAAATTCTGCCATCGCGCATGACCCGCGATCGCCCACCCCCTCCTTCTTCTCGTTCCCAAGCATCTTCGCGGAATTTTCCCGTTCCATCTAAATCTTCTAGCCCTTGACAAATTTCATCTTGTATGGACTTCATAAACTGGCTGATGCGAGGCTGTGAATCGGCGGGAGGCTTTGTCGGCGTTATGGTTTCGGAAGCGGAGGCAACTGTCATGATCTTCTTCTTGTGGACATCAAATTTTTCATCCTCTCATGGGCAGAGGTTATTGCGATCGCATCATATACAATTTGCAATAACTATTGTTTTAGCCCTATCGTCACTGTGGGAGGAGAATTTGATTTTCAGCCTATCGTTTAAACTCCTGATCCGACGCGGAAAAATTTTTTGTAAATTTTCCCTCAATCAGCGCTACCGCGTTTTGTGTCGTGCTTCAGTCGATATTCTCTGGAAACAACTCGTCAATCTTGCCGATGTTTCTTGGCATCCTCTCATCGATCGCACCAATGCCCCTAATGGTTTAATCGCCAAACCTGGACTCATCTATAAAGCCGTGACGCGCTTGACTCCCATTCCCGTGCGGGTTTTTGTCGAGAGAGTCTCCCCTGGAGAACTTCTCAGCGTGCGATTTTTGGCGCTACCAGGGGTTGAAAATCGCGTCACCTATCAATTTGAATCAACCCTGTGCGGCACCTATATTTCCTACTCCGTGACCATGCGGGGATGGTTATCCCCTTTACTCTGGTGGTGGATTCGTCCTTATGTCGATCGAGTCGCTTCCAGTTTGGCTCGAGCAGCAGAAAGGGCGATCGCTTGATAAGATTTATGAAGTTAAGCCAGCTTGCTTTTTCAGTCTCTGCTTTAACTCTGTTTTAACTATTTTGTTTTAATCCATGCTCGATACCCAGTCGATTTTAGAGGTTTTACGCCCGGTGCAAGACCCCGAACTGCAAAAAAGTTTGGTGGAATTGAACATGATCCGCAATGTCACAGTGGACGCGGGAGGAATTGTTAGTTTTACACTGGTTTTAACCACACCAGCCTGTCCCTTGCGAGAGTTCATTGTCGAAGATTGTCAAAAAGCAGTTCGAGCATTATCTGGAGTTGAAAAAGTTGAAATTGAGGTGACAGCAGAAACCCCCCAACAAAAGGAATTACCCGATCGCCAAGGGGTAAAAGGCATTAAAAATATTATTGCGGTCTCTAGTGGGAAAGGAGGAGTCGGAAAAAGCACGATCGCCGTTAATATCGCCGTAGCCTTAGCCAAAGCGGGGGCAAAAACGGGATTATTAGATGCGGATATTTATGGTCCCAATGCGCCGACAATGTTAGGTTTGACTGAGGCAAAAGTCGCAGTACAGAAAAATGCCCAAGAGCAAGATATCTTAGAACCCGCGTTTAATTACGGCATTAAACTCGTCTCAATGGGTTTCTTGATCGATCCCGATCAGCCGGTCATGTGGCGCGGACCGATGTTAAACGGCATTATTCGCCAATTTCTCTATCAGGTCAATTGGGGAGAATTAGACTATTTAGTAGTGGATATGCCCCCAGGCACCGGAGACGCGCAATTAACCCTCGCTCAAGCGGTTCCCATGTCCGGTGTGGTTATCGTTACCACACCTCAAACCGTTTCCCTCATCGATGCCCGTCGAGGCTTAAAAATGTTCGAGCAATTGGGAGTAAAAGTCTTAGGAATTGTTGAAAATATGAGTTATTTTATACCGCCAGATTTACCCGATCGCCGTTACGATTTATTTGGTTCGGGAGGAGGCGAAAAAACCTCACGAGAATTAAACGTCCCCTTGTTGGGCTGTATTCCCCTAGAAATAATCTTGCGGGAAGGCGGCGATCGGGGCATTCCTATTGTAATGGGGGAACCCGACTCCGTTTCCGCCCAAGCCCTCACCAAACTAGCTGGAGAAATTGCCGCAAAAGTTTCCGTAGCAGCCCTAACCTAGCTAGAACAATGAATAATTACCCATAAACAATTAACTCCCCACCCCCCATCCTCCCAAACCCCCCAAAC
>NZ_JAYGHV010000276.1:0-47451 GCF_034932145.1 Spirulina sp. 06S082
TAAACGCGAGTTATAATATTGGCGCGAGATATTGGTATTGTGTATTAATAGGCGACAAAAACTTTTCCAGAGTGTATGTGGGCAAAAGTTCCGACTGCACGCTGAGAACGCCAGTTGTTCTGGGAACACTACGGAATTTCCGTAGCTGAAAGAATCCCCAACCATAATCTTTGATTTGGTTGGGGAGCGTTCAACAATGGTAAGTCAAAAAATGTTCTCCCGCAAGATTGGGAGAGTATTTTAATAGCTGACTTCGATGCTGGGGCGATCGCCTTCTCAAATAGATATCCGATAACTGCAAAAGATTTACCTCCCTTCGCTACACTGTGGAAAGAATATCGATCGGGAATCTTAAAGAATGGGTGTAGAGCCTTGTAAGTGTCCGGGATACACTAGGACAAGATTGAGAAATTACTTGAGCATTACTTCTCCTTGAGGGAAAGAAACTTTGATAATGCCAAATTCGCACGAATTTTCAATGACTACGCCAGAAATTGAGCCAGCTCAAGAAAATATTTTAGTGGTTGACGATACCCCCGCCAACCTACGCTTGTTGGTGACAATGCTCAAAAAGCAAGGTTATGAAGTTCGCCCGACCCTAAACGGTAAAATCGCCCTGTCTGCTGCTCGTGCGATACCACCAGACTTAGTTTTGCTCGATATTATGATGCCGGAAATGGACGGCTATGAAGTTTGTCGCCGTCTTAAAGCCGACGATCGCACCAAAGATGTTCCTGTTATTTTTCTCAGTGCTTTAGACGATGCTCAAGATAAGGTGAAAGCCTTCGAGGTTGGGGGAGTAGACTATATTACCAAACCCTTTCAAAAAGCAGAAGTTCTCGCTCGCATTACCAATCAATTATATTTACGCTCTCTCCAAAAACAACTCGCCCAACAAAATCAACGTTTGCAGGATTTTGGCGATCGCCTGAAACAGGTACATCGCCTCAACACCACCGCTTATCCTAATTCCACCCAATTATTTGCCGATTATCTCGAGACAGGCTGCCAAATTTTTGGGTTTCCCTTGGCGACGATCGCTCGCATTCAAGGCGATCGCTGTTATATCGAAGCGAGTTGGGGAGAATGGGAAGAGTTAGCCATTACCAGTGACAAGGAAACAGAGGAAGAGGAGAAAGGCCGGAGAATTATGCCTTCTTCTTTTGACCTTGCTGAAACCTATTGTCAATTGCCTTTTAAGGAAAGGTCTACTATTGCAGTCGATCGCGCCGGCAGCAAAGACGAATTGCGCGATCGCCTCTTTTACCAACAATTTAAACTTGAATCCTATGTCGGTACTCCCATTTGGGTCAATCAAAAAATTTACGGCATTCTCAATTTTTATTCCCCCACAATTCGAGAAAATGTCTTCGAGGCGCGAGAAATTGAAATTATCGAATTAATGGTACAAAGTCTCGGTAAATTCATCGCAGCGCGTCAAACGGAATTACAACGCCAGCAAGCAGAAGAAGAAGTTCAGTTTCTTTTAACCTTATCCCAAGCCATCAATAACGCCCCCGACTTCGACAAAGCCCTTGAAATTGCCCTCTGTCAGATTTGCGAAAAAACAGGTTGGATTTATGGAGAAGTTTGGCTCAAAACTGCCGATCGCTCCGCTATCGAATGCAGTCCCAGTTGGTATCGCCGTCGGCAAAATATTGATGCTCAACTCGGGGAGGCGATCGATCTTTTCCGAGAATATAGCGAAGCACTGATTTTATTACCTGGAGAAGAATTACCTGGGATAGTTTGGGAGATAGGTACACCCCAATGGCATTATTTGTCTGCCAATAGCGAAGATCCCTTTCTCCGCTTGGAGACAGCACGACAAAGCGGTTTAAGTGCGGCCTTTAGCATTCCTATTCTGACGATGGAGAATTTTGGCGGGGAAAGAACGCAGGTATTAGCCGTCTTGAGCTTTTTTACCCTAGAAACCCGAGAACAAGATTTGCGCCTTAGCCATCTTGTCAGCGCAGTCGCCGACCAATTAGGGAACAATCTCCATCAAAAGCAAATTGAGGCAGAACAGCGCGGTATGTTTGCCGCAATGACAGATTTGACCCTGATCTACGATCGCTCTGGGCTTTGTTTAAAGGTTGCACCGACCAAAACTGTGAATATTTTGGACTCTTCTGAAGAACTGTTTGGAAAAACTCTGCATGAAGTCATGGATCGAGAGACGGCCGATCGCCTTCTCAAAGCCATTCATACGACCCTAGATACGGGAGAAACGCAACATATTGAATACTATCTCAGCCCCAAAAACCCCCCAGACAATCTCCAAAATCAACAGATTTGGCTCGATGCCAGTGTTTCTCCTTTAGATGAAGAAAGCGCTATTATTGTCGCTCGAGATATCAGCGATCGCAAAGCCACCGAACTAGCTTTACAAACCAGCGAAGCCAAAAATCGGGCTATTCTCAGCGCCATTCCCGATCTGATCTTTCGCATGAATGCAGAGGGAGTCTGTCTCGATTTTGTCAAAGCAAAAGAGTTTGCCAGCGTGATGTCATCAGATATCGAACCCGTCGGCAAAAATGTGCGAGAACTGATTGCTCCAGAAATGGCAGAACGTCAAATCCAAGCTGTCCGAAAAGTTCTCGCCAGCAAAGAACCTTTAAGCTACGAACAAGAAGTGTGGATCGATCGCCGCTTGCAATATGAAGAAATTCGCGTTGTTCCGAGCGGTGAAAATGAAGTTCTCTTTATGGTGAGGGACAATAGCGATCGCAAGCGGGCAGAATTGGCTTTACGTCTGGCCAAACAACAGTCGGAGCGTCTTCTCCTCAATATTCTCCCCCGTTCCATCGCCGATCGCCTCAAGCAAAGCACGGGGGCGATCGCGGAACAATATGACTCGGTGAGCATTATTTTTGCCGATATTGTCGGATTTACTCCCTTGTCTGCTCAAATGTCCCCGATTGAACTGGTGGAACTGCTCAATCAAATCTTTTCCGAGTTCGATCGACTTGCGGATAAATATGACTTGGAAAAAATTAAAACGATTGGAGATGCTTATATGGTAGTGGGAGGACTTCCCGAACGCAAACCCGATCACCTGGAGGCGATCGCAGATATGGCTCTGGCGATGCAAGCAGCTATGCCTCAATTTCATACAACCAAACTCACACAAATTCAAGGGGAACAAACTTTACAAATTCGCATTGGTATTAGTACGGGATCTGTGGTTGCTGGGGTGATCGGCATGAAAAAATTTATTTACGATCTGTGGGGAGATACGGTGAATGTTGCCTCTCGCATGGAGGCTCAAGGGGAACCTAGAAAAATTCAAATGACTGCCGATGCTCGCGCAATTCTTGGCGATCGCTATCACTTTAGCGAGGAACGCACAATTTCTGTCAAAGGAAAAGGAGAAATGACCACTTATTGGCTTTTAGGAAAGAATGAGTCGGGTAAAAGTTAAGATAACTCGGGCAGCACTTCTTGTAGAATAGGAGGTAATTGGCGCATAATTTTTCGGCGATCGCGATCGACTGCAACTAAAGTAACCTGTGCCGTAAGATATAATTCTTTCTGGTCTGGCGATCGGATTTCGTAATCCCAATTGAGGCGAACTCCCTTCAAAGTCAGATTGGCTTTAACGATCGCAGATTGTCCTAATTGTAAGGCTTGACGATAGCGCAGTGTCAATTCGACCACGGGAAGATCGCAGCCTAACTTCACAAGATCGGCAAACTGAATACCGAGGGAACTTAAATACTCAACTCGTGCTTCTTCTAGCCAATTAATATAGTTTCCATGCCAAACAATGCCCGCATAATCTGTATGATGGGGTTGTACCTGAATGGGATAATCAAACCAAAGTTTTTGTTTCATATTTATTATTTATTTTTATTATTTATTCTGTTCTTTAATGTCATTTCCACTCGTTGATATTCTGCTTGAACTTGTGTGAAAAGAGGTTCTGCTCCCACAGTTGTTTCCGATCGCGCCAATTTTTCCAGTTTTGCACAGATATCGGTAAATTGCATCACGCCAAAAGAGGCACTGCTCGATTTAAGGGTATGAGCGTAATATTCAAGTTGCTTGGCATCCTTATGGGCGATCGCCTCTCTCATTCCCGCTAATAATCTCGGACTGTCTTCACAGTAAGATTCAACCAAATCGCGAATGAGACCGTCCGCATCATCACCCCCAATTTCAACTAACTCTTGCCACATCTTCTCATCGATCGCCACCGAGCTTACATCTTCTTCTTCTCGATCGACTGACAAAGATTGAGATTGCTTTTGATATCTTTTTAAGACTTCCACCAAAGTATTAACCCGAATGGGCTTGCTGATATAATCATCCATACCCGCCTCGATACAGATCTCGCGATCGCCCTGCATAGCATTGGCAGTCATAGCAATAATAGTAATGTGACGATTCTCCTCGTCTCGTTCCATCCTGCGAATGTGTTGAGTTGCTTCTAAACCATCCATTTCCGGCATTTGTACGTCCATCAGCACAATATCGTAAGACTGACGTTTTAAGGACTCTAACACCTCTAGCCCATTGGCAGCAACATCGGCTCGATAGCCTAATTTTTTCAGAAGATTGAGGGCAACTTTTTGATTGACGACATTATCTTCCGCCAACAGAATTTTTAAAGGGAGTTGTTCGCTTAACAGAGCATCAAATTGAGAAGAAGACAACATAGATTCTCCCGTTGAGAGGGGCTGAGGGATTAATAGGTTGACGAGAATATTATAAAGCTGGGATTGCTTAATGGGTTTATTCAAATAAGCTGCAAAATTAACCCCCGAGGGATCGCGATCGCCATCAAATTTGCCGATAGAAGTCAACATGACTAAGGGAAGTGCTTGACCGATAGGCATTTGGCGAATGCGCTTGGCTAACATCAAACCATCCATATCTGGCATTTGCATATCGAGAATGGCAATATCAAATTGTTCTCCTGCTTCGAGCCAATGCAGAGCCTCCTCTCCCGAGGATGCCGCTCGGGATATCATGTCAAAGGATTGCGCTTGTAGGGTCAAAACCTTGCGATTGGTGGCATTATCGTCCACGATGAGCAGGTGTTTATCTTCGAGTTGTCCTTTGACATCGCTGTTTTCTGAAAGGGCAACAGGAACAACAATAGTGAACAAAAATACCGATCCTTGTCCCTCTTCACTTTCAACCCACATCCTTCCCCCCATCAGTTCCGTGAGGCGCTTGCTAATGACCAATCCTAGCCCCGTGCCGCCAAATTTCCGGGTGGTGGAGGCATCCACTTGACTGAAAGGCTTAAAAAGACGACTAAGGCGATCGCGGGGAATGCCAATACCCGTATCTTTGACGGCAAATTCAATTTCGCACTGTTGCGATCGCGGGTTGCGAGTACGAACGGAAACCACCACTTCTCCTGCTTGGGTAAACTTGACAGCATTCCCTAATAAATTCACCAAAACTTGCCGCAAGCGGGTCACATCTCCCACGATCGCTTTCGGGGTTTGGGGTTCAAACAAATAGGCAAGCTCTAGCTGTTTCTCTGTGGCTCGAGTGGCGACTAAATCTAAGGATTCTTCCACGCATTGCCGCAGGTTGAAGGGTTGCGCTTCGAGGTCTAATTTACCGGATTCGATTTTAGAGAAGTCAAGAATATCATTAATTAAGGTCAGCAGGGAATCGCCGCTACTGCGAATAATTTCGGCAAACTCTCGTTGTTGGGAGTTCAATTCGGTATCGAGAATTAAACCCGTCATGCCGATCACTGCATTCATGGGGGTGCGAATTTCATGGCTCATGGTGGCAAGGAATTCGCTTTTGGCACGGTTGGCGATTTCTGCTTCTTCTTTTGCTACTCTCAGGGCAGCTTCTGCCTGTTTTTGCTCGGTAATATCCGTCAGGGTACCTACCAGTCGATAGGGCTTTCCTGCTTCGTCTCGCTCGCATTTTCCCTTACCTAAAACCCAGCGATATTCGCCATTACAATGCTGCAAGCGATGAATACCTTCATAAAGCGGTGTTTTGCCGCTTAAATGGTCTTGAATATCTTGTAGGGCGGTTTCTAAATCTTCTGGATGCACGCGATCGCTCCAGGTACTCAATTCATTAGGGAGAGGAGCATCTTCATAGCCCAAAATTCGCATCCAGGAGGGAGAATAATAGACTTCATTGGTAAGAATATTCCAATCCCAGATCCCATCATTGGTTCCAGAGATAGCCAAGTCAAATCTTTCTTTTTGCTCTCGTAGGGAGGCTTCGATTTCTTGGCGACGAATCATTTCCTCGTTGAGATTGTCATTGAGTCGGGAAAGCTCTTGGGTGCGGCTGGTGACTCGATGTTCGAGGGTTTCATTCGCTTGTTGCAGTTCCCCAAATTTTTCGGCTAGGGCTGCAATCATAGATTGAAAGTTACTCGCGAGAGAGCTTATTTCACTGATGCGGGAGTGGGGGAAGCGATCGAGGCTCGAATGTTGCTCGAGTTTTTGGGGTAAGTCTGTGGTAACGGCAGTTAGTTTTTTGATGGGGGAAACTAAACGTTGGCTGACGATAACGGCACTAAAGAGGGCAAGAATAGCGATGAGGAGGACAAAGGCCAAATTTTTGATATAGAGCCATTCCAGGCGATCGATATAGGGTTGTCCTGGAATTTCTACGATCAACGTCCAAGGCAAATCTTGGTCGATCGCAATTTTTTGGATGAAACGAGATTTTCGCCAGCGTACCATATCTGGCAATCCAGGGGTGTCGGGCAGCCATTGCACAATATTTTCGCTATTGTCTACAGAACGTACTTTTCCCTCCTCTCTCAGGTTAAAGGGACTCAGAGGTCGATCGCCTTTGGAACTGACAATAACCCGATTTTGACCGTCTAAGAGGGTAGCTTGCAGGCGATCGTTGGCGAGGCTGGTTTGCAAAACTGTGGCAAGTTCTGCTAATTCTAGGGAACCATAGGCTAACCCGTTCCACTGTTTGTTAATAAGAATGGGAACGCTGATGCCAAGATTAAGGGTACTATTCGCGCGATCGCTATGAGCGTCGGTAAAAAAGGGTTTTAAGGTCGCTTTGGCTGTTTGCCAATTAACTTTTTGAGCGATATTCTGACCAATAACAGTTTCTCCTATTTCATTGCTGATGGGATCTGCCACAATAATATCCCCTTCTGCATTGGTGGCGTAGAGTTTGAGAAAGGAAGGAAAGGCTTGTTTGATTGTCGTCGTACTGTGTTGCAATTCTTCTCGGGGCAGATTTTGCGAGTTTTGAGCAGTTGTTGCGAGGGCTTGTACGCCGTTGAGATACTGTTGATACCAGCGACTAAAATCGGCAATTAAAGGGGTTGATGTGGCTTCTAGTTCGATTTTAACTTCTCGTTCGAGAGTCTTGAGAGCTTCCCGTCCGTTCAAGATGGTGAGCAATAAAGTGGGGAAGAAAACAAATGCAATCAGAAGAATAAAAATGGTTTGTTGAAAGGAAATTCCTCGTTTTAGTTGTGAATTTTTATTGAGTATAATTTGGGTTTTATGAGGGAGTTTCTTGAAGGGAAAATAAGTGATGAGAAGATAGGCAACGATCGCGTTAAAAATTCCGTTAACGGCTTGTTTGAGGGCAATGAGAATCGTACCGTTGATCGAGACGGGTAAAACTGCACCGTAGAACAAACCAACGAGGGGCATCCCCAAGCATAGCCAGTACAAACCATCTAAGAAAACTATATTTTGACGGGTTCGGCGCATTAATATGGCAACAAATAGCACTTCGCAGGTAAAGGTAACAATGGCGTAGGGATGATCCCATGCAAAATAAGTCCAACTACTGGCAATCAGACTGGCGATCGCCCCCCAAAAGATGCCATAAAAGTAAGCAATAATTAAAACAGCAATACTGCCAAATAAAAAATCAACACTAAAAAAAAGGGTCAGGTGAAAATAATTGCCTAAATATCCTGCAACAATCAGCAAGATAAGAACAACGAATGCTGGCCAAGAAGAAGGCAAGCGGAGAGTTTTAGCAATTTGCTTTAAAAAATTCATAATATAGGGGATATTGGTAATTGGTAATTGGTAATTGGTAATTGGTAATCAATTATAACTATTCTATCTTTATTTGATTCACTCATGTCAATTTCTTCCTCTCCTTCCCTATCGGAGTAAAATCGAGAAAAAGTAAATCATTAGGATATCATTCATGCCCTCCAATCTCAGACAAATCGGTTCATTTTTTATTACTTCGCGGGCGATCGTGACCGCAAATCAGATGCGTCAAATTGAAGGACGAATATTTGACGCGGGAATGCCCGTTGCTGCATTAATGGAAAAAGTGGCTGGATTAATTGCTCAAAAAATTATTTCTCTTTATCCGCGATCGCGCTTCGATCGCATTGGTATTTTGGTTGGCCCTGGTCACAATGGGGGGGATGCTTTAGTTGTAGCGCGAGAATTGTATTTGCAAGGCTATGATGTTAGTCTTTATTCTCCTTTTGAAAAGTTAAAAGAATTAACTGCTAGTCATGCTCAATATGCAGCTAGTTTGGGTATTTCTGGCTATACTAAAATCGAATCTTTAGGCGATCGCGAACTGATTATTGATGGTTTATTCGGTTTTGGTTTAACGCGGAAAATTACCGGAGAAATTGCGCGATCGGTGAACTGGGTTAATAACAGTAGTAAACCTATTATTAGCATCGATCTCCCTTCCGGTATTCATACGGATACAGGAGAAGTTTTAGGGATAGCAATTCGGGCAACTCATACCTTTTGTTTGGGACTATGGAAGTTAGCATTTTTCCAAGATCGGGCTTTAGAATACTGCGGTAGTGCATCTCTGCTCGAATTTGGCATTCCCATCGCAGATATCCAGGCAATTCTTTCCGAAAATCCTCCGATCCAAAGGTTAACGGAAACTATTGCCTTAGAAATTCTACCCCTAAAACGTCCTCTAGTTACCCATAAATACAAACAGGGGCATTTACTCCTCATCTGCGGGTCAAAACGCTATGCTGGAGGGGCAATATTAGCAGGTTTGGGAGCAAGGGCAAGTGGAGTGGGAATGCTCTCTATTGCGGTCCCAGAGTCGTTACAGCCGATGTTAGTTTCCCATTTACCGGAAGCCTTAATCATTGGCTGTCCCGAGACGGAAAAAGGCGCGATCGCCTCGTTACCCATTGCTGATTTAGAACAGTTTAGCGCGATCGCCGCAGGACCTGGACTGACTCGGGAATCTAAATCGGCGATCGCGCAAGTTTTACAAGTTTCGATCCCTTTAATTTTAGATGCGGATGGGTTAAATATTTTGTCAGAAATGGCAGCAATTTCAACCCTCTCTCAACGGAATTCTCCCACCATTCTCACCCCCCATCTCGGCGAATTTAAGCGACTTTTCCCCGATATTTCCCCAGAAAATCCCATCGAAGCGGCTCGAGAAGCGGCGCAACAAAGTGGTGCTATTGTGTTATTTAAAGGAGCCAGAACCGCGATCGCCTCTCCCCACGGCTCAATCTGGCTCATTCCCGACAGTACACCCGCCTTAGCACGGGGAGGCAGTGGGGATGTCCTGACGGGGCTAATGGGGGGCTTAACGGCGCAGTTAGCCACCTCTGAGCAGCCTTTGGAGGTAGTGGTGGCAACGGCTGCCTGGTGGCACGCCCAAGGGGGAATTTTAGCAGCAAAAGAGCGCACTGAGTTAGGAGTAGATGCCTTTACCCTGACACAATTTTTATTGCCTGTCGTCAATTCGATCTTGATTACAAATTTTTAAACGTAATCCAAATTATCTACCAGATTGTTGCCAAATCTAATACAAAACCAGGTAAAATATTCTCCCCCGATACAGTTTGGGGATTATTTAATATTTCTACTTCTTGGTTCAATCTATAGATTTCTACTTGTCGTCTTTTCCGGTTGATCAACCATCCTAACTGCGCTCCATTTTCTTGATATTCCTTCATTTTATCCCGAGTGACTTCTAAAGAATCATTCGGAGACATTAACTCGACAACAAAATCGGGACATAATGGTGCGAATCTATCTTGTTCTTCTGGAGTTAGGGCATCCCAACGCTCTATTTTAACCCAAGAAGAATCAGGGGCGCGTCTCGCACCATTGGGAAGCTGAAAACCCCCATTAGAATCAAACACTTTGCCTAGATTATTCCGGCGATTCCAATATCGTAATTGAAAGTTTAAATCAGAATTGCGATCGCTGGTAATACTCCCAGTTGGCGACATAATAATTAATTCTCCTGTCGCTGTCATTTCAAATTGCAAATCATCATTATCATGACACAGTTGCCAAAACTGTTTGTCTGTGAGGTCTATCTTTAATTCTAATCCTCTGGGAAGAAAAATAGTTGATGTGTCCACAATCTTTTCTCCAAAAACGCAACGTTAATTGTTTTATCGTACTTCTTTTATTTGTAATCTTCTGAAAAATCCGATAATGCCCTCTATAAAACTGATAATGTTGTAGTGCGGAACTCTTGCTTGCTTACTCCCTATTTTGTCAAAACGGAGGCGCGTCCAAATAATCTGAATTTTAAGGGATCTTTGTACAATTTTATACAGACTTGCATATCCTTGGATTGTATAAATTGCATTTGGAATTCCCAAACACCACGAAGCAGGAACAACCTCAAGTAGCCACCAATTGAATAAGTCTCGTCTTTCCTGAGAACCCGGAAAGATAGCATATCCTTCTAAACAATCTTCTAACATTTCTATAAGAGCTTCTTTTGCGCGATCGCGATCCAAAACCCGCAATAAATTCTGAAACACATCAAATGCTTCATCAATAGCCTGATTTCCTACAGAAATTTGAGGAAAAAGTTCTGAAATTAAATGTTCAGCATTAAATTGTGATGATGATTTTGGAGTTTGTAACCGATCTTGAACACTTTGAAAAATCTGTTTGGTTCTGGTATCATCAGGTAAATAACTTTTAATCGTTGGTTCGACAGAGTTTGCCAGAATAAGTGCCATCCAAATATAACGGTGATGACTTCTAATAACATCATTGTCTGCAAGAGAATCTAACACGCGATCGATCGCATCTTCAAGAGTAATACTATTCTCTGTATTATCTTCATAAAGTTCTTCGTAGGAGTATTGCCAAACTTTAGACAGGCAATTATACAGAGAACTTGGAACATCAAATGTAGGAGAAATTTTAAGATTTTGAATGGGAAAAGATAAAGAAGTCATAATTCGCAGTTAAGGTCATTTTAGTAAATGGTGACTGGTAAACAGTTAAGGATAAGGATGATCCCAAAAAATTTCGGCAATTTCAATTTTAGGATATTGTTGCTGAAATTGCTCGATAACATTTTCACAACTTTCGCAGGGCTTTCGTTCTGTGTAAAGATATAACTTACCAATAATGTTGCGATCGCCAAATTGCCCTAATGTTTCAGCTATTGCAGAAAAGGCTTTGTATTCAGCATCCGTATCCATGATACGACCGGAATGAGAATCAACAATAGGTTCAAATTGTCCACCTTGCGATCGCGGTTTGGGTTTGGGACTCGGACTTTTTGCCTGAGAGGTTGCACCCGCACAAAATATCGTCTCATCAGCAAGATATACCTCAATTATAGCGACATTTCCTCTGGGAAATTTTTTCTTCAGGTAGAGTTCTCGGAGTAATAGAGCATCTGAACTCATCAACTGCTTTTTCATTCCTCCTCTTGCCATTCCAGTCCTCGTCGCAACATATAATGGCGTAAGGCTTCAGAAAGCTGCGTATCGTTAGAAGCCGTCCTCGCCCCTGCTTCTGCTGCCCAACGTCTTAATGCTTCAATAGGCTTACGGGCGATCGCCGCCAAAGGAACCGTTTCTTCAATCGCGCGAATAATATCATTCGTAGTAAAATCCCGGCGCTGTCCATCGATAATATCAGCAAAAGCATAGTGCATCCCATCAAAAATTGCTTGTTCGATCTCCGCCCCACTAAACCCTTTTGATTGTTTGGCTAATATCTCGATATTAAACTCCCGAATCCTTGCTGGACGTAACTTTCGTAAATGAACTTTAAAAATATCTTCTCGTTCCTTTTGCGTCGGTAACGTTAAAAAGAAAATTTCATCAAAGCGACCTTTTCGCAATAATTCAGCCGGTAAAATATTAACATTATTCGCCGTTGCCACAATAAATACCGCCGCCGTTTTTTCCTGCATCCAAGTAATTAAAGACCCAAATACCCGCCGAGATGTCCCCGAGTCTCCATCACTTCCCGAGGTTAAATTGCCAAAAGCCTTGTCAATTTCATCGATCCATAAGACGCAAGGGGCGATCGCCTCACTAATTTCAATCATTTGTCGCACCCGACTCTCACTTTCTCCCACCAACCCCCCAAATAATCGCCCTGTATCCAAACGCAGCAGAGGTAAACGCCACTCACAGGCGATGGTTTTCGCCGAGAGAGATTTCCCCGTCCCCTGTATACCTACCAATAGCACCCCCTTGGGGTTAGGAATGCCATAGCGCCTCGCTTCCTCTGTAAAGACATCATTACGCATTCGCACCCATCGCTTTAAATTATCCAAACCCCCGACATTTTTCAATGATTCGCGGGGAGTAAAAAACTCTAAGATTCCCGTTTGGCGAATGGCTTGTTTTTTCTCCTCTAATACCTCATCGATCGCCGTTTCATCGATGACTTCTTTGGCTACAAGGTTTTTCCTTAAAATACCTTCAATACGAGTTCGACTTAATCCCTGACAGGCCTTAGACAATTGTTCCCGCGCTAATCCTTCTACTTTAAGTTGTTTCGCATTGACCCCATTCTCAATAAGTTGTTCAATTTCCTCAAGGTTAGGAAGAGGTAGATCGATCGCCGTAATATTTTCGCTCAACTCGGGGGGAACTTCTAAAATATGACTGACGATCGCCAAGGTATGGGGGGTTTGCTTGAGATCCGCCGCCAAATTTTTTAATTCTCTAACCACGGGGGCATTTTGAGGGCTATGGGGATAGCGTAAAATAAAATGAATATCCTTAAGAACAAAAATGCTGGGTGTTTGTATCTCCTGTCGGCGAATGCGCTCTAATGCTCCCATGACTGAATTACGATTAGTATTGTTGTCTGACCAGCCTCTCACTAAATCCCAGATCAAGAGTTGCCGAGGGGGATATAACTCTCTGGCGACGCGATCGAGAATCTTACAAATGGGAGATTCTTCAACAGCCACCAAATAAAGGAGGGGGTAACGCGCTCGAATTGCAAGATCGATTTCGGTAATCAGATGTTGATGAACTTGAGAAAATTGCTCGTTATTGAATTGAGATGCGATCGCCTTTACCGTCATGTTTTTGGCAGAATACAAAGTTCATTCTATCTTAGTCGATTTTGCGCTTCTCGACTCTTGCCAAGGGACAGAAAAAAGCACCAAAATGTTTAGCATTTTGCTACAGTTATTTTTCATTAGATATTGTACTATTGTTTTAGGTAAGGTTTGGGGTTTTAAAGGCTGTATTTGCGATCGCATAATTCACTTGAAGGAAAGAAAAATATGGTTTTAACGTCTCTATCCGGAAAGATAAGGATTCTTTTTATTGAAACCGAGCGAGATATTGTCGATCTTGTCGAAGATGTATTTTTGGCAATTGAAAGAGAAACTAATTTCTCGATTATTTACCGCGAATCACAATCCTTAATGCAAGCTAGACAATATCTAAAAAATAGAGAAGATTTCGATATTATTTTACTCGATCTATTTCTCGAAGATAGTGAAGGAATTGAAACGCTCCAAACTATTCAATCATGGAGTTTCGATCTCCCTATTATCGTTTTAGGTAATGGAGGTACAGAGAAACTTTATGGACAGATTTTAGAAGCGGGAGCGCAAGATTATTTAATCAAAAATCAAGTAGGAAGTCAGCTTTTAATTCGCTCTTTAACTCATGCCATTGAGCGGCAAAAAAATCAAAATGATTTACGCAAAAGTGAAGAAAAATATCGCTTAGTTATTAATTCTATTAAAGAAGTTATTTTTCAAATTGATACCTCGGGAAATTGGTTATTTTTAAATTCCGCTTGGACAAAAATTACCGAATTTTCAGTTACAGAAACTTTGGGAAAATCCGCGATCGCCTACATTCATCCTGAAGATCGCGATCGCTTTACCCAAACCCTGCAAAATAATGCCAAAACTCTACAGTCTTGGGAATTAGAATTTCGCATTATTACCCTATCGGGAAAACAGAAATGGTTAAAAGGAGTCTCGAAACCGGAGCAGCAAAAAAATGGCAATATTCTCTGGGATGGTGTTATTATTGAAATTACTTCGCTCAAACAAACAGAACTAGAATTGCGCCTTTTATTAGCAGCAACCCAAGCCATTAACCGCGCTCGGTATTTTCAAGATGCGATCGCCGTTATTTTACCCTTATTTTGTCAGACCATTGGTTGGGATGTAGCGGAAGCCTGGATTCCTATCGATCGGGGTAGAAACTTACAATCTGTGCGGGGAGGATATATCAGTAAACCAAGTTTTCAAGACTTTCTCGATCGCTCTCAAGAGATTGATTGGGTTCCCAATATTGGCTTTGCAGGTAAGATTTATAATTCTCAAAAACCGGAATGGATTGAAAATGTTTCCTGTGCCAATAAAGAGGATTTTCATCGCCGAGAAATAGCGGGACAATTTGGCTTAAAAGCCTGTTTTGGCATACCTATTCTCAAAAATAAGCGTGTTTTAGCAATTTTAATGTTTTTCAAAACAAGTTCCTTGATTTACGATCCACGTTTGGTAGATATTGTCAATGTCGTGGCGGCACAACTGGGAGAATTTATGCAGCGAAAACGAGCAGAAGAAAAAGCATTAAAGAAAACTCGACAATTACGAGAAGCAATGCACAAACTCAAACACTCTCAAGCTCAAGCTATTCAAAATGAAAAAATGATTGCACTCGGACAATTAGTCGCCGGAATTGCCCATGAAATTAATAATCCAATTAGCTTTATTTACGGGAATATTGCCCCTGCGTTGCACTACGCAGAAGACTTATTAGCACTGATTCATATCTATCAAAAACATTATCCTAACCCCGTGGATGAAGTGGAGAAGATGCTAAAAGATATCGATCTTGAATTCATGGCGGTAGATTTTCTCAAACTTTTAGACTCTATGAAAACTGGAGCAAATCGCATTCAAGAAATTGTCAAATCTCTGAAAAATTTCTCGCGTTTAGATGAAGCCGATCGCAAACGTGCCGATCTCCATGAAGGTTTAAATAGTACCTTAATGTTGCTGCAACACCGCCTCAGACAGCAAGGCGATCGCCCAGAAATTCAAGTGGTGAAAAACTTTGCTTCTCTTCCTGAAATTGAATGCTATCCAGGAGATATCAATCAGGTGTTTATCAATTTATTGAGTAATGCGATCGATGCTTTAGAAGAAAAATGCGGTCAAGGGGTGCAGTTTACGCCTACCCTCACCCTAAGCACTGAAATCGACCAATATCCCAATACCCAACAAACGTGCCTTCGCATTCATTTGTCCGATAATGGTGCAGGAATTCCCCAACACATTCAACAGCGTGTTTTCGATCCTTTTTTTACCACCAAAATTGTTGGCAAAGGAACAGGATTGGGATTAACGACCAGCTACGATATTATTGTAGAAAAACATGGGGGTAGATTGTATTGTGCCTCGCAAGTTGGAGAAGGGACAGAATTTGCGATCGAACTTCCTTTTCAAGCAACAATTATCAATGAATAATTAGTAATATTAGTAATATTAGCAATCATTATCAATGTTAAATCAAATTAAGACTCTTGCAGAAACTCTTGCTCCTCGGCTGATTGAAATTCGCCGTCATATCCATGCACACCCAGAATTGAGCGGTCAGGAGTACCAAACGGCGGCCTATATTGCTGGGGTGCTTTCTTCCTGTGGGTTGCACGTCGAAGAGGCTGTGGGGAAAACTGGTGTTGTGGGGGAATTAAAAGGACAAGGACAAGACGATCGCCGACTTGCGATACGCACGGATATGGATGCGTTACCCATCGATGAGTGTACGAATTTAGAGTTTGCTTCCCGTAAGCCTGGTGTAATGCACGCTTGCGGTCACGATATCCACTCTACTCTCGGTTTGGGGACGGCGATGATTCTCTCACAATTACAAGAATATTTGCCTGGAAATGTGCGTTTTCTCTTTCAACCCGCCGAGGAAATTGCTCAAGGAGCCGGCTGGATGGTACGAGATGGAGCAATGCGAGATGTGAGTAATATTTTGGGCGTTCACGTATTTCCCTCTATTCCTGCCCAGTCTATCGGCATTCGCTATGGGGCGCTAACGGCGGCGGCGGACGATCTGGAAATCTTTGTACAAGGGGAATCTGGGCATGGGGCGCGACCCCATGAAGCCACGGATGCGATTTGGATTGCGGCTCAAATTATCACCACACTACAGCAAGCGATTAGTCGCACGCAAAATCCCCTGCGCCCTATTGTTCTCACTTTTGGACAGATTAATGGGGGTAGAGCGCCGAATGTGATTGCCGACCAAGTACGCTTGGCAGGTACCGTGCGATCGCTGCACCCAGAAACTCACGAAAATCTACCCCAATGGATCGAAGGTATTGTTGCCAGCATTTGCGGTGCTTACGGGGCAAAATATGAGGTGAATTATCAGCGCGTGGTGCCTTCCGTGCAGAATGATGGACTGATGACACAATTAGTTGAAGAAGCGGCGAAGGAAGCCTGGGGAAGCGATCGCGTCCAGCGCATTCTCGAACCTTCCCTCGGGGCGGAAGATTTTTCCCTATACTTAGAACACGCACCTGGGAGTATGTTTCGTTTGGGGGTGGGAATGCCAGGGAAAACCAATTATCCCTTACACCATCCTGCTTTTGAGGCTGACGAAGGGGCGATCGTCACTGGGGTTGTAACCTTAGCTTATGCTGCGTTTAAATATTTTGCATCTTGATTCAGGGGAAAAAATTTATCCTTACATCCTGCTAAAATCACGATTCTTTTCTGGAAAATACGCCAAAAATAGAGCTTGACAAAACTACTATTTTGTGCATCAAAAAACTTCTTTTTGTTTAAAATGCAGTCTTAGCAATCACTTCAGCCGTTTATTGCGGTAAATTGCCCGAGACTTAGCACTCTGGTCAAGAGAGTGCTAAATTTGCTTATGGTAGAAATTATTAGAGATAACGGGACTTAAAGAAAATGGCTAAAATCATTTCGTTTAAAGATGACTCCAGACGTGCATTGGAAAAAGGGGTTAACACCCTTGCTGATGCAGTACGCATTACCCTCGGTCCCAAAGGCCGCAATGTTCTCCTCGAGAAGAAATTCGGCGCACCGCAGATTGTTAACGACGGGATAACCGTTGCCAAAGAAATTGAACTCGAGGATCCCCTAGAAAATACGGGGGCAAGATTAATTCAAGAAGTCGCTTCCAAAACCAAGGATATTGCCGGTGATGGAACCACCACAGCAACGGTTATTGCTCAAGCCCTGATTCGAGAAGGCTTGAAAAACGTGGCTGCTGGTGCAAACCCCGTCGCTTTGCGTCGCGGTATGGAAAAGACGATCGCCTATTTGGTCAAGGAAATCGAAACAATTTCCAAGCCCGTCGAAGGAGACGCGATCGCGCAAGTGGCAACTATTTCGGCTGGGAATGATGATGAAGTCGGTCGCATGATTTCCGAAGCGATGGCAAAAGTAACCAAAGATGGAGTCATCACCGTAGAAGAATCCAAATCTATGGCCACGGAATTGGAAGTAGTCGAAGGAATGCAAATCGATCGCGGTTATATTTCCCCCTACTTTGTCACGGATCAAGAACGGCAAATCGTCGAATTTGAAAATCCCCGCTTGCTCATTGCTGATAAGAAAATTAGCTCGATCTCAGATTTAGTCCCCGTCCTCGAAAAAGTGGCTCGTGAAGGCGTTCCCCTGCTCATTATCGCTGAAGATTTGGAAGGAGAAGCCCTGGCAACCCTCGTGGTGAATAAAGCCCGTGGAGTCCTCAACGTCGCCGCAATTAAATCCCCTGGTTTTGGCGATCGCCGCAAGCAAATGCTCCAAGATATTGCCGTTCTCACCGGAGGACGAATGATTTCTGAAGAAGTAGGCTTAAGCTTGGATAGCGTCAGCCTCGATATGTTGGGATCGGCGCGGAAAGTGACCATTGATAAAGAAAGTACCACCATTGTTGCGACTGGAAACCACACCAGCGATGTCAACAAGCGTATCGGTCAAATTCGCAAGCAGTTAGAAGAAACCGACTCTGAGTACGACCAAGAGAAATTACAAGAACGCATTGCCAAACTTGCCGGCGGTGTTGCAGTAATTAAAGTAGGAGCCGCCACGGAAACCGAACTCAAAGATCGCAAACTCCGCATCGAAGATGCCCTCAACGCTACAAAAGCGGCGGTTGAGGAAGGTATCGTCCCTGGAGGTGGCACCACCTTAATTCGCCTCTCTGCTAAAGTGGCTGATTTTAAAAATAGCCTCAGCAACGAGGAAGAAAAAGTGGCGGCGGATATTGTCACCCGCGCCCTGGAAGAACCTTTACGCCAACTGGCTACTAACGCCGGAGTGGAAGGCTCTGTTGTCGTGGAAAAAGTCCGTAACAGCGACTTTAACATGGGTTACAACGCCATGACGAACACCTACGAAGACATGATCGCGGCGGGAATTATTGACCCTGCTAAGGTCGTTCGTTCTGCTCTGCAAAATGCAGGTTCGATCGCGGGAATGGTTCTCACTACTGAAGCCTTAGTGGTTGAGAAACCCGAACCCGCTTCTGCAATGCCTGCTGGGGATCCCGGCATGGGTGGCATGGGCGGCATGGGCGGCATGGGTGGCATGGGCGGCATGGGTATGATGTAGAACCCATCCCCTTGAGGATAATATTGTGATGCCAGTGAGGTTCTCTCCCGTTAACCTTTCAGGTCTAACGGGAGCTTCAAAAAAGACTAAGTTGAACCCAGTTCTTTGAAGTTTCTTGCTTCACAGGCTGACTATCGTCTAAGCCTCCACAAGCAGAGATGATGAGACCCACCACCTGTAGCTCTTCCAATGCCCGATTAAGAATATTAATTGCCGCATTTTCATCTCTGTCCATCACCAGTCCACACTTCGGGCATTCATGAGTGCGAACCGAGAGAGTTTTCGGGACTTTCGTGCCGCAACCGCTACAGTCTTGACTTGTACCATGAGGATTTACTTTCACTACAAGAGAGCCGCATTTGACTGCCACTGCTTCTAAGATGGTAATAAATTGTCCCCATGCTGCATCAAGAACGCTTTTAGCCAGTCGAGTTCTTGCCAGTCCCTTAATGTTTAAATCTTCAACAGCAATTAAGTCATAACATCTCGTTAGCCAGTTGGCTATTTTGTATTGAAAATCCTTTCGTTGTCGTTGAATCTTTTGATGAATAAGAGCGATTTTGTTTTGTTGTTTTTGATAGTTTTTTGACCCCTGTTGCTTATTCTTTAATCTCTTTTGCTGACGTGCTAAATGATTTTGTGCCTTGCGATAGGTTTGTTGAATCGGAACAGTTTCTCCCTCTGATGTAGTGAGAAATTCTTTCAATCCCACATCAATTCCCACAGCAGATTTGATTTTGTCTAACGGCAGAGGTTCCGGAACTACTTCATCTTTTGCTGTTAAGCAAACATAATAACCATCAGCCTTCTTGACAATTGACGCAGTTCTCAATTCAAATCCTTCGGGAATGGGACGATGAACGATGACCGGAATTATCCCCAATTTCGTTGTTATTAGGTTTTTCCCATCAAATTTAATCGTGGCTTTCGGATGGTTGACTCGCGAAAACTCAAACGATCTTAGTTGTCCAGCTTTCTTAAACCTCGGTCGCCCTCCTCGTTTTCCTTTCTTGTCAGGAACTCTCCATTTCTTCCATGCTTTATCTAATCTTTGCAGATTAATTTGCTGCACTTCCGAATAGATTTCTTTGTATTCTGGGAAAAGGATTTTTGTTTCTTTGAGAGCAGCTTGCTGAGTGTAGTAATTAACGGATTCTGGAATTTCGCCAATTGATTCTGAAACCAAACTGCACCGATCTACTTGAGAACGAGTTTGTCTCAAATAGTTTAATCGTTGACCCAAGGCATAATTCCAATGGCGACGCAAGAGTTCGAGCCAATGGTCTATCTTGTCTGCCTGTTCTGGGGTCGGCTTAATTCGGTAGCAGTAGGTTAGAATCATGAGAACATTATAGCTTACCGATTCCTGGAGGATTCGCTACCGCTCAATTTCCTTTATTTGTCGCGATTCCTCTCCCGTTAAATCGGAGATTCTAACGGGAGACCCCTCGCGACATTGAGTTGGGGAGGAATTGCTGTTAAACTTTGGCGCGTTTAAAGGCTTCGTCGAGGACTTCTGAGAGGGTGGGATGGGTGTGAACATTGAAAGCGAGATTTTGTACCGCTTGACGTTGCGCGATCGCGTTAGCTGCTTCTTGAATCAAATCTGCCGCGTGTAAGCCAATAATATGCACTCCCAGTAATTCTCCCGTGTCTTGGCGGTAAATAATCTTGGCAATACCATCGGTTTCCCCTTCCGCTAATGCCTTGGAATTGCCCTTAAAGTAGGTTCTGGCGGTGGCAATGGCAAAACCTTCTTTTTCCCCTAATTCCTTGGCTTGGGGTTCGCTTAAGCCCACATAGCTGATTTCCGGATGGGTAAAGGCGGCGGCTGGTATACTGCGATAGTCGATGGTGCGATCGTTGCCGCAAATATTTTCCACAGCAATAATTCCTTGGGCAGATGCGGCATGAGCTAACATCATTTTACCCGTGGCATCCCCGATCGCCCACAAATGCGGCACCGGTTGCCCATCTTTTAGCACTTCCATTTTATCGTTGACTTCGATAAAGCCGCGACGGTTGGTTTCTAAGGCGATGGTTTCTAAACCGAGGTTTTTCGTCGCGGGAATGCGTCCGGTGGCCACTAAACAAGCATCGACCTCTAAAATATCAATGGTTTCTTTGGTTTTTGCGTCGGCGAGTTCGATAATGACGGGAGATCCGGGGGTAACTTTTTTGGCTAAGGTGCTGCTATAAGTCTCAATATCGCGGGGTTTGAGGAGAACTCTTTCGGCAATTTTGGCAATATCGGGATCGAAGCCTGGCATTAAGACATCTAACGCCTCGATCATGGTGATTTCGCAGCCTAACGCTGAGTATACATCGGAGAATTCTAAGCCAATATAGCCGCTTCCGACAATGGCCACCCAATCGGGTAAATAGTTTAATTTAACTGCATCATCGCTGGTAAATACAGTCTCTCCGTCGATTTCGATACCGGGGGGGACAAAGGGAATTGAGCCGGTGGAGAGGATGATATTTTTGGCGGTGAGAAATCTTTCTTCGTTGTCGGTTTTGACGGACACTTTTTGCGGTCCGGCAATTTTTCCCCAACCGCGAATGGTTTCGACTTTGAGACCGGTCAAACTATTGGTGAGATCGCCGCGAATTTTGTCAACGAGGTTAGTCGCGTGGTCGGCGATCGCCTGTCTATCAAAGGCGACACTTCCCAGTTGAATGCCCATTGTTTGCAGGTGTTGGCGATCGTGAAATTCTCGCACTTTTCCCGAGGCGGCGAGGAGGGCTTTTGAAGGGATACAGCCCCGGTTGACGCAGGTTCCCCCCATCTCTGCGGCTTCGATGATGGCGGTTTTCAATCCCAGTTTAACAGCGTGCAGGGCGGCTCCGTGACCGCCGACTCCTGCTCCAATAATCACTAAGTCGTAGTCGAAACTCATGTTTTCAATGAACAATTATCAATAGGTCGATTATCGGTGAAGGGTGGGAAATTGGGAATGGGTAATGGGTGATGGGTAATTATGTTGCGAATTGTAAATCGACGCATGACGGCAAATGGCTGAAACCCGCATTATTTCGTTGAGGTGCGTCGATTTGACCTCTGAAACCCTCTCTGGGTCAGGTCTCTTAAAATGGATTAGGGTTGGCGGCGATCGCGGCACTTGCAGCCAAGGGAACAACCACAATTCATCGGGCTGAAGCGGCTGCAGTTTCCTATCCGAATTTTGTTAACACTTTAGAACAGATTATAAAGTAGATTATTTTGAGATGCTAAGATATATTAGTAGTTAATTAAAAAACTCGCTATTCCCCCTAACTCAAACCCAGATAATATCTTAAACGCTTTTCAATACCCTTCATATCTGAATCATTCAGCATTCCTATGGATGTTTTCCAAGAGCCATCTTGATTTTTGAAACAACCTGCATCGACTACTGAGATTTGGTGAACTAAGGCATAAGATTTTTCTTTGAGTCCAGTTTTTTTGATATTATTTTTAGTATTATTGATTATATGAACTGTGTTAAGATTTCTGGTAATACTATTTAATTTTGAGCTTAAAGGGATAACTGTAAATGTGAACTCATAGGTTTGATTGGTTTCAAAAAAATAATTATTCATCCATACGACATGAGGATGCTGGTATCTTTCAACATAGCTGGGGTTAACCCTTTCTATACAAGAACTTTCCTTACAATTTGGAGTCTTGATTTGTCTAATCTGATAAACATGAAAATGATTATTTTTACATTTTGCGATAACTTTATTAGGATCAAGTTTATATATTAAACCCTGCTTTGGTTTTAAATTTTCCACTTCTAAGCGATCGCTTCCTCTAATAATTTTTCTCGTTCGCGTTGCAGATTTAATCGTATGTTTTTAGATGGTTTACATTCTTTGATTTCTAGTATGGGTTCTGTATTGTCAATATAATTTTTTAATTCTTTAAAACGTTCGTGTCCACCACCAGACCATTCATGTTGAATATTGTCAAGCATTAACTCCAAACCTTCAGCAAATTGCAAATTTTCAAGAGGTTGACATTGAGAACCAACTCGAATAACTATTTGACCATTTTTTCTTTTCTTTAGTTCAATTTCCTTTTCATTCATGCACTTTAATACAAGATCGATAGATTGATCCCAAGGCCCATATCGACCGTAGTACCAGTTTAAATCTGTAAGCTGTTTATCCATCCATTTAACAGCAGACAGATCGGCTAAATACAAAAATTTAACCAGCCGTGTTTTTTCAATACTTCCACCTGCCGCCCGAACAAAATACTGAATTAATTTTTCTAACATGGCTAACCTACATCAGGAATTTCATTTTCTATTATAGTCAATTGCTGTCCCAAATGCTATTCTTGACTAACTTAATATTAATTTACAAACGCTTTTAAACAGCGCATTCGCTAACTTGCCAATAAGCCGGCGATCGCTAGGTCTTTGACTATTGAATTTTTGATTAGAAAGGGCGCACACATTGCGCCCTTTCATCTACACTTTCAATAAATCCACAGACAAGCGCTTAAACACTAATCGCTCATCTTCCACATCTACAAAGATGGTATCACCCGCAGTGAAATTACCTTTTAAAATTGACTTGGCGATATCGGTTTCTAAATATCGCTGTACTGCTCGTTTTAAAGGTCGCGCCCCATACACTGGATCGTAACCTAATTCTGCCAGATAATCCAAGGCTGCTTCAGACAATTTGAGAGACAGTTTTTGCTCTGCTAGGCGACTTTCTAAACGCTGAACTTGTAGTTTCACAATGTGTTTTAATTGTTCCTTCAGTAAACTGCGGAAAATAATCAATTCATCGACACGATTGAGAAATTCTGGACGGAAGTTTTCCTGCATTGCTATCATCACGCGCGATCGCATTTCCTCATAGTTAGCATCATCTCCTGCTAAATCCAGAATATACTGAGAACCGATGTTACTGGTCATAATAATGATGGTATTTTTAAAGTCTACCGTATGACCTTGAGAATCGGTTAAACGCCCATCATCTAAGATTTGCAACAGGACGTTAAAAACATCATGATGTGCCTTTTCAATCTCATCAAAAAGAATCACTGAATAAGGACGACGGCGAATAGCTTCGGTTAATTGTCCCCCTTGTTCATAACCTACATAACCAGGAGGCGCACCCATTAAACGAGAAACGCTATTTTTCTCCATATATTCCGACATATCGATACGCACGATCGCGTCTTCCGTATCAAAAAGACTAGCAGCTAATGCCTTCCCTAATTCTGTTTTTCCGACTCCCGTGGGTCCGAGGAAAATGAAACTGGCAATGGGACGATTGGGATCTGCTAAACCTGCCCGAGAGCGTTGAATTGCGTCAGCAACGGCGGTAACTGCTTCATCTTGTCCGACAACTCGTTCGTGTAGTTCATCCTCTAAATGCAGCAGTTTTGCCTTCTCTGACTCCACCAACTTACTGAGGGGAATTCCTGTCCATTTAGAGATAATTTCAGCAATATCTGCCTCTAAAACTTCCTCTCGTAATAGGGATTTTCCACTGGTTTGAATGTCTTCTAGTTGGCTTTCTGTTTCTTTAATTTGACGCTGTAGGTCTATTAGTTTACCGTAGCGCAACTTGTGCATTTGTTTCAGATCGGCGGTGCGTTCTGCTTGTTGAATTTCTAAATTAACCCGGTCAATTTCTTCCTTAACCCCATTGATTTTATCAATAACATCTTTTTCAGATTGCCATTGAGCATTAAGATGAGATTGTTCTTCTTTGAAATTGGCTAATTCTTTTTCTAAAATCTCCAAACGGGCGATCGCGGCTTCGTCATTATCTTTTTGCAGAGATAATCGTTCCATTTCCAATTGCAGAACTTTGCGATCGATCTCATCTAACTCCTCGGGTTTGGAGGTAATTTCCATTTTTAACTTCGCTGCGGCTTCATCCACCAGATCGATCGCCTTATCGGGGAGGAAGCGATCGCTAATATAGCGGTTGGAAAGCATGGCCGCGGCAACTAAGGCACTATCGGCAATTTTCACGCCGTGGTGGACCTCGTAGCGCTCTTTCAGCCCTCGTAAAATGGAAATAGTATCTACCTCTGTGGGTTCTCCTACAAATACTTCTTGGAAGCGTCGCTCTAAGGCGGCATCTTTTTCGATATACTTGCGATACTCATCCAAAGTTGTTGCACCGATGCAATGCAGTTCCCCTCGTGCCAGCATGGGCTTGAGTAAATTCCCGGCATCCATCGCCCCTTGAGTCGCCCCGGCACCAACAACGGTGTGAATTTCGTCAATAAAGAGGATAATTTGACCGCGAGATTCCATCACCTCTTTTAAAACAGCTTTGAGACGTTCCTCAAATTCGCCGCGATACTTAGCTCCGGCAATTAATGCTCCCATATCGAGGGCAAATACTCGCCGATCTCTAAGTGAGTCTGGCACGTCTTTATTGATAATGCGTTGCGCCAAACCTTCGGCGATCGCGGTTTTCCCGACCCCTGGTTCCCCAATTAAAACGGGGTTATTTTTGGTGCGTCTGGACAGAATTTGGATGGTACGGCGAATTTCGTCATCTCGACCGATAACGGGGTCGAGTTTCCCTTCCCGTGCGAGATCCGTGAGTTCTCGGCCGTACTTTTCCAATGCGTCGTATTTGCCTTCTGGGTTCTGATCTGTCACTTTTTGATTGCCTCGAATTCCTTTAATAATTTCTCTTAATTGATTTTCCGTCAAGCCGAATTCTTGAAAAACGGCGCGACCGAAGCGATCGTCTTTAGGATAAGCGAGAATGAGATGTTCGATGGAAATATAGTCATCGCCAAATTCTTTGCGGAAGGCTTCGGCGCGATCGAGCAGTACATCTAAACTGCGCCCCAAATAGATAGAGTCGCTGGTTTGGGTAACTTTTGGCTGACGGCTAATAAAATCGTCAACGCGATCGCGCAGTTTTTGGACGCTAACATTGGCTTTATTAAAAATACTGCTGGCGAGTCCTTCTTCTTCCAGAAGTGCTTTAATTAAATGTTCGCTTTCAATTTGTTGATTTTTATTTTGTTTGGCAATTTCCGGGGTTTTAACGACGGCTTGCCATGATTTTTCGGTAAACTGGTTGGGGTTGGTGGGCTGCATTTTCTCTCCTCCTGACAGCGTGCGATCGCCTTAGTTTCTTGTTTGGGTCTCTTGTTATTGTAGAATTCTCTCGATGGTTTCCTTTGGGGGAAATACTCCCTTTTAAGGGTGGGTTTCCGTTCCAACTACTGCGATCGCTTCTCAGTAAACCGACCCGAAAATCATTTTACCATCATAGTATGAATGCCGTCCCAACTTTCGGGAGGAGGGGTTTCCAGATAACTTTGACAGCGATGTAAGTGCATTAATAAAGGTTTATCTTGGGGACGAATATCCCCGGCTTGCTGGAAATAGTTTAAGGCTTCAGAAAAATTGCGTTCTAAATAAGCATTTCTTCCCCGATGATATAACTCTAAAAATCGTTCTGTTTGCGGATCGATACTATCCGATCGCCTGCCAATTAATTCGTAAATATCAACTGCTTTGCTTTTCCCTTTAACGCGAGTTTTGTCTAATTCTCGCACAATGAGGCGATCGCTTCCACCACACAATTGATAAGTTGATTCGCTGATAATAATATCACAATGATATTCTTTCGTAAGACTTTCTAAGCGAGAACTGAGGTTTACACCATCACCGATTACAGTATAGTCCATGCGCTTCTGAGAGCCAATATTTCCCGAAACAACTTCTCCGGAACTGATCCCAATACCGAAACGGAAATGAGGTTGATTTTCTAAGATATGCTGTTGATTAAATTCCGCTAATCTGCGTCGCATATCTAAGGCAGATTGTACCGCCATTGAAGCATGATTTTCTAAGGGTAATGGCGCACCAAATACCGCCATGAGTGCATCACCAATAAACTTATCTAATGTTCCTTGATAATGAAAAACTGACTCTACCATTGTTTCAAAATAACGGTTAAGTAAGGTAACAACTTCTGTTGCTTCTAGATTTTCCGTCATGGTTGTATAACCGCGAATATCGGAGAAAAGAATTGTAACTTCTTTTCTTTCTCCTATCATTAAAGCATCGTCTCCCAATGCCATGACTTGTTCAGCAACACTGGGATTCATGTAGCGATAAAGGGTTGATTTAATGCGCTTCTCGTTACTAATATCTTCTAAAATAACCAATCCTCCGCGAACTTTTCCTTCGGAGTTACTGAGGGGATTTACTGTTAAATTTACACTGCGTTCGATCGGTTGAACTTCTTTGCGATCGCGGCGCAATCGATCTGATTCTCGCTGCATTTCGTTCCAGGGAATATAAACATTATGATCTTCTGGGTTTGGAAAAGCCAAAAGCGGCAGAAATCCTTCAGAATTCGGACTATCAGCAATCCCAAGCAGTAATGTTTGTTCGGGAACATAATGTTTTGTTCCCGATTGCAAACTTGCGATCAAGCGATCTTCTAATGTGTCGATAGGAAAGATTTCCCAAACATGGCGATCGAGGATTTTATACTCCCACATTTGTCGCACGCGCTCTTCATGGAGAAGCTCTTCTGGACAGCCTAATAGTTTGAATGCGGCATCATTAATTGTAACAATTTTTCCCTGGAGATCGGTGGAAACGACTGCATCCGAAAGACTTTCTAAAATATCTTTTTGATATTGTTTTTCCGTCAAAACACTTTCAAATAGTTTGGCATTTTCGAGAGCAATTCCGGCTTGGATATTAAACGCCTGCATGAATTCTTCATCGGAAGGGGTAAAACTTCCCTCTTTTTCTTTGTTAATTAACTGGGTAACGGCGATTAATTCTGCCCTCGAATTATAAACGGGCATACAAAGAATACTTCGAGTGCGATATCCAGTTCTTTTATCTGTTGATGGGTCAAAACGATCGTCAAGATAAGCATCGGAAATATTTAAAGTTTGTCCGCTTTTGGCCACATATCCCGCAATACCGCGATCGGCTGGAATACGAATTTCTAGCAGTTTCATTTCATCTGCTGTAGGGATTTTACTCCAAAGCTCATTAGTTTCTTTACTGAGCATAAATAAGGTACTGCGATCGGCTTTCATCAGCTTCCGTGCTTGTTCCATTACCGACCTTAAAGTTGCTTCTAAATCGAGACTTTCTCCTAAACTAGCCGTTGCTTTTAAGAGTGCAGAAGCACCGCGTTGATTTCGCGCGGCCATGTAAAAAGATTGGCAAGTTTCGAGGATAATGCCAATAGAAGAGGCAAAGTCTTGAAATTGGCGTTCGTCGTCTTGATTAAAAGGAAGATAATCGGCTTTATTTAATAATTGAACGACGGCGACAACGCGATCGCTACTACTCAAAATAGGCATACACAGCAGCGTTTGTGTACTATAACCTGGCAGTCCGTCAATTTGATTGTTGAAGAGGGGATGTTTTTCTGCGTTAACGAGATTTAAAAGTTGTCCGGTAACAGCAACTCTTCCTGCAATACCTACATTGAGAGGAAGACGTAAATTCTTAGATGTATGAGGATCGTCGTGGTTAACTTTTGCCCAAAGGTGATTTTTTTCGCTATCTACCAAAAAAACGATTGTGCGATCGGCCTGCAAAATTTGCCCAATTTTCAAGGTTAGCGCATCAACGATTTGATCCAGCATTGTTTCGAGGGCTTCACTGTTAAGTGCGTCGATCGCCCGCAAAAATTGCTGGAATTCCGCCGTAATAAAATCCAGTAAACAGATAAACTCGTTAATGGAGAGGTCTTTAACGCGGTTGCTCAAGACGCTCGTGCGATTAAATTGGGTCAGTTGGGTTAGGGATGCTAAGATACTCCCAGTATTTGATAGTGGCATAGAATCCCATTTCAGGTTTTGGGCAATACAAGGGATGAGAAGGACAATCTTATCGTCACCAATCTTAACAATACTTCAAAAATGTCTCTGTGATCTGGAACATTTCTCATTGTCAGCGATCGCAAAAGCAAGGAAGATATCTTTGAAGTCCGATTTATCACAATTAATAAAGATACCGCAATGACAACAACAGCATGGGTTTTTCCAGGTCAGGGATCGCAGAAAATCGGGATGCAGGCGGATCTCGAAAATATTCCCACCGCAAAAGCCAAACTCGATCGCGCCGAAGAAATTTTAGGTTGGTCTATCCTCGAAGTGTGTAAAAATGAACCGGAGAAACTCTCTCGTACTCTCTACACTCAGCCCTGCTTGTACGCGATCGCCTCCATTCTTGCCGATTTGCTCTTTGCAGCAGGTCAAAACCCCCAATACGTGGCCGGACACAGTTTAGGGGAATACGTCGCCCTTTACGCCGCAGGAGCCTATGATTTTGAAACCGGGTTGCAGTTGGTGAAGCGTCGCGGGGAATTGATGGACGCAGCAGAAGGAGGGAAAATGTATGCGCTGATGGGGTTCGATCGCGAACAACTCCAAGCTAAAATTGACGAAACCGCCGATGTTGTCCTCGCTAACGATAATAGTGCCGCCCAAGTGGTCATTTCTGGAACCCCCGCCGCCGTCGATCGCGTCGTCGCTGCGGTTAAAAGCAAACGCGCGATCGAGTTAAATGTTTCCGGGGCATTTCACTCTCACCTAATGAAAGAAGCCTCACAAAAATTCAATGAGATTTTAGACAAAGTAACTTTTAATGAGAGTAAAATCCCCGTTTTGGCCAATGTCGAACCCACTCCAACAACCCATGCAGGGGAATTAAAAGCACGGTTGCAACAACAAATGACCGGATCGGTACGCTGGCGAGAAATTATGGACGCGATCGCCGCCAATGAGGTCGAAAAAATCATAGAAGTGGGTCCAAGTCAAGTGCTAACTGGGTTATTCAAACGAGCCTATTCTAAGATTCCTCGCAGCAACATCAGCAGCATGGCTGATATTGCTGCGATCGACTAGAAAAGACGATCTTCTCGGATTTTCCGATCCCCTTTTTTTCTGATATCCTTGCCGAAACTTTGCTAGACTGTTCTCTAGTCATTACTACAGCAATTTTCCCTTTTGATGAGATTATTGCTGGCTCAATTGACCAAAAACCTTAAAATCATTGCATTAATTCGGATTGATCCCCAATGGCTAAACGGCTACCTTTCGACCCTTCTGAAATCATGTCCCGCGCTGATGAGTTAATGGCTGCAGCCTCCAACCGCTATCGCATTACCGTACAAGTTGCCCATCGCGCTAAACGCCGTCGCTATGAAGAATTTGAGAGTCTTGACGATCCTGCAATGAAGCCTGTAATTCGCGCAGTCATCGAAATGTCCGACGAACTGACCCAGCCGGAAATTATTGGGGATTAATTGCCGAAAATAACTAAGATTAGAGGAGGAAGGATGAAACAGAATTTATGGCGTAATTTTGCTAAATTCTCTGTTATTTTAGCACTTGCTTTAGTGGTTGGCGGCGATCGCCCTCCTGCTTTTGCCCAAACTCGACAAGCGATTAAAGATGCTGAAGATGTTTACCAACTACTCCCTAATTTCCCCCAAGAAAATCAATATATTTCTCAGGATTCTGGTGAGATAGCATCGCAAAACACTTTGGTTGCTCGCTTAATTTACTATCATATTTATCTCAAAAATCGCCCCCCACAATATCGCTTTGATTGGAAACTCACTCTTGCGGATTATTTAGGCGCAAATGAAACCATTCTTTCGAGTCGATATTCTGGGACGCGAACCTTGCGAGATAATCCTTTAAAAGGAGATATCGCGATTATCGATCGCCTAACTCGACAACAGCGAGAAGAACTTATTCAAACCCTCGTGCGAGTTTTCAACCCCAATATTGATAACAACAATCAAGATTCTTCTTCTCCTCTACCCGATAATAGCGAATCGCAACCCAATTCTCCCAATTCATCTGGCGATCGCCGCTTCCCCAAACCAGGGGATGCTCAATTGCTTCTTTAATAATTCAATTTGGAGCAACATCTCATGTTGGTAAAAATGAAGTTCAAACAACTTTTTCTCTCATTTTGTTTTGCAATCCTACTATTTTTAAATACGGGTTGCGTTGCCGTTGAACGCATTGATGAAGATACGGTTTTGTTAAAGTTTCCTGTTATGAATGAGAATGTTTTTCCGTTTAATGGCAAAATATTCCCTCTATTTAAAAAAGAAGATGAGGAAAGTTTAGTATTAGATGAACCAGAAATTATAGATAATGTAATAGAAGAAAATATATCAGAAGAAACGGTAGTATCGGAGGATGAGGAAGAATCTTCCCTACCCGTTATTTCTGCTGAAGAAGAGGAAGAAATTGCTCCCGATCTAGAACCTGTAGAAGAGGTGATGGAAGTTCCGGAAACTGAAAAAACCTTTACTCTTGTTTTATTTCCTGAAAGCGATCGCAAAGAATCCGTTATCCTCAATCAAGAAACCTATAAAAAGATTTTGAGGATTTTAAGAACATCTGAGTAGTGCCAATTCACAAAAAAACAGGCTTTCAAAAGTTCTCAAAATAGTAAGGGAAGCATAAAAGCTACCATTAATACCAAAAACACAAACTAAAGAATGCCTGCTATGAATATTTTTAATGCTTGGTTCTTTCGCAAACCACACCGCAGGCAAGGCTTCTTTATACTGCCATTTCTGCTTTCCCTGCTGTTTTTCCTAACATTTTCCTCCCTTGCTCCTTCCGCCTCCCACGCTAAACCTTCTCGCGTGGATAATCTCCTCGATCGCGGTAATATTGAGGAAGCGATCGCCGTCCTTGAAGGTGACTGGAAAAAAGACTACCAAGCATTTTATGGGCAAAAATACGAACAACCGATCCAACAAACCGAGGCGATCGCGCAAAAACTCCTCGATATAGCTCAAGAAACTGGGGAAAATCCCGCCGTCATTTGGGCATTTTCTCGCCCTGAAGACCTTGTTATTCTGCTGATTACCCCTGGGAATGAACCCATGAGTTTCACCATTGCCGAGGCAGATAGCGAAGAACTTGATATTATGGCAACAACCTTTCGTCGGGAAGTTGCTAACCCTCGTAGAGTCAATAGCGTTGCTTATAGAAAAGCCTCCCAACAACTTTATCAGTGGTTGATTGCACCGATCGAACCCATCCTCGAAAGCCAACAGATCGACACCCTTTTATTTTGCGTTGGCGAAAACCTGCGATCGCTTCCTTTTGCAGCACTTCAAGACGGCGAACAATTCCTAATTGAAAAATATAGCCTCGCGACAATCCCCGCCTTTAGTCTCACAGAAACTACCTACACCGATATCCGCAACGATCGGGTTTTGGCCATGGGAGCCTCGGAATTTCTCGAACAAATTCCCCTACCTGGAGTAGAAGTCGAACTGTCGGCGATCGTACCGGAATTGTGGCCGGGGAAAGCCTTCCTCAATCAAAACTTTACTATTGCTAACCTGCAGGCCGAACGACGACAAGACCCCGTTACAATTATTCATCTTGCGACCCACGCCGAGTTTAGATCGGGATCTCCCGATCGCTCTTACATCCAATTTAGCGATCGCCAACTTTCCCTCGATCGCCTTGGGGAACTAGGCTGGAGAGATCCCCCCGTAGAATTATTAGTTTTAAGTGCCTGTCAGACAGCATTAGGCGATCGCGACGCAGAATTAGGGTTTGCAGGATTGGCAGTACAAGCAGGAGTGAAAACCGCGATCGCCAGTTTGTGGTCCGTGAGCGATCTTGGTACTCTCGCCTTAATGAGCGAATTTTACCAGCAATTAAGAACCGCCCCTATTAAAACCGAGGCACTGCGACAGGCTCAACTTGCCATGATTCGCGGCGATATTCGCCTAGAAGGGGCAACTTTGGTCAATTCCGAGAGTGCGATCGCTCTACCGCCGAATTTACAGTCTAGTGGCGTTAATTTAGCGCATCCCTACTATTGGGCTTCTTTTGTGGCGATCGGCAGTCCTTGGTAAAGAGTAAAATTAAAATTTATTGCTGGACAATGCCCACTCTACAACAATTAAAATTCTTTAATAATTATCCCTTAATTCTCCTCTGTGCTTTAACAGCAACCGCTTTTTCTACACAATATTCGGTTCAAGCAGCCGAACCCATCGAAACGCATTCTTGTGCTAATTTTGATGTTCCGTCCACCGTTCAAAATGCAAATTGTGGCTATGTGACTGTCCCAGAATTTCACGATCGCGCTACAAAAACCAGCTTTAAACTTGCCTTTATCCGTCTCAAAAGTACCGGAAATAACCCCGACTCAACGCCCTTAATTATGGAACAAGGGGGACCCGGTGCCTCTAGTTTCCGCCGAGTGCGCCACTTTACCCCCGAAGGCATTTTATTACCCCTACAAAAACAACGAGATATCCTCTTAATTGAACAACGAGGAGCGTATTATTCTCAACCCCATTTGCAATGCGATCGCGATGAATTCCCCAGTATTTGTAAAGAACGTTTGGAGAGTGAAGGGATTAATCTCGATGCCTTTAATATGGTACAACACGCCCATGATATTGCCCTAGTTACCCAAACTCTCGGTTACGATCGCTTCAACTATTACGGCACTTCCTACGCTTCCCAACTCGCCCTCTATTTACTGCGTCAACATCCCCAAAGACTTCGCACCATTATTCTTGATGCTACCATTGCCACCGACTCCGATATCGGTTTTTATCAATTGGAAAGTTTTAGCCATGCTTTGAGGCATATCTTTGCAGCCTGCGATCGCGATCGTTTCTGCCAGCAAAATTATCCTAATTTAGAACAAGAATTAATCCATCTTCTTAACCAATTAGAGCGCGATCCTCAATCCATCGATATTGCCATTGAAGGAGAAGAAAACGCCCATTATTATTTCCTTAATGGACAAACTTTTGCTTTTTTTCTACGCGATTTTCTCTATGATGCTCATCAATATGCTCCCCAACTTCCTCGCCTCATTTACGATCTAAATAGAGAAGACTTTACACTGTTTAAAAATATCTATCGTCAGCGTCTCCGAGAAGCCTTTCCCCTCGCCAATGGAATGCGTTTTGCGACAATATGTGCCGCCCCCAATCCTCCCATACCTCCCTTAAATTTAAAGCCCATTTTACCCTTTCTGCAAAAAGTTACAATTGTCTCGGGAACTTTAGCAGATTTTTGTTCATTTTATCCCGTCACTCCCCTTCCCGATCGCGTTTACGAACCCATCCGCAGCGATATTCCGACCTTAATTCTACATGGAGAATACGATCCCATTACCCCTTTGCCTTATGGTGAATATGTTGCCCGTTTTCTCAGCAAGGCGTATATTTTTGAATACCCCGGTTTGGGACATGGTGCATTAGAACAGGGAAATTGCCCTATTATTATGACATTAGAGTTCCTCGATCGCCCCCAACAATCCCCCGATCGCAGTTGTATTGCGAAAATGGGTCAATGGGGAATCTGGGAGAATGTTCTACCGGCAAATTCCGAACTTAATGAGAGGAACTTTTAAAATGTTAGATAACCTCGATCGCGACACAATCTCCGATGATGAATTAATCGCCACGATCGAACAAGAATTAAAAATTATTCAGGGATTTTGCGAGGAAGAAAGCATCGAGAATTTCCCTCCTACCTTACAAGTTTTAGATTCAGAAGGACGCTGGCAATTTCTGGAGATTCCCAACGAACCAGATTTTAATCATTCTGTCCAACGTCGTCAAGTTTTAGTTGCATTAGGAGGGGTTTTCTATCAAGCATGGGGTCGAGAAATTTATCCAATGATTGTCATGCTATCTTCAGAAGCATGGATGAAATCTTTTGATTCTGGCTCTAAACCTAATCCTTATCGATCTCCGAGTGACTATCCCGATGCGATCGATTCAATTGTCGTGCAAAGTATTACTTTAACTAAAACAGAAATTAATGCAGAAGACAATCAACCTCGTGCCTGTTTAGCAGTATTAGAAATAAAACAAAGACAACCCTATATTAAAACAGAAATTTTGGTCGAACCAACAATTACACCAGCAGGTCGCGATCGCACGGATTTACTAAATCATTTTTATTTAGGTTGGATACAGCAAAGTTTAGCTGAAGAAAATTAAAATAAATTGCTGTTGAATTGGTTATTAATTATTTTTGAATTATGTGTATTTTATTTTGGCATCGTTGCGATTTACGAGTTGAGGATAATGTAGGATTGAGTGCTGCACGAGAATCTAGTGCTAAAATCATTGGTGTTTTTTGCTTCGATCCCAATATTCTCAAACGAGACGATATTGCTCCTGCAAGAGTAGCTTATATGATAGGTTGCTTGCAGGAATTACAAACAAGTTATCAACAACTTGGCAGTCAACTTCTCATCCTTTATGATGAACCCGATCGCGCAATTCCTAAACTCGCTTCAGCGTTAAATTGTCAACAAGTTATTTGGAATTTAGATGTTGAGCCTTACGCAAAAGAACGCGATCGCCAATTGCAACAAATTTTAAAAGAGCGAGGCATAGAATTTAAAACTTATTGGGATAAATTATTACACGAACCCGGTACAATTAAAACAGCCACAGATAAGCCTTACACGGTTTATACGCCATTTTGGAAGAATTGGCTTAAACAGAAAAAATATGAACCTTGTCAGCCCTTAAAACCGTTATTGGGGTTAACTGAAACTGAAGAAATAGCCGCCCGAAAAGCAGGCGCGATCGCCTTACCCACAGCGCAAGATTTAGGTTATCCTTGGGAGAATGGGTTTATTTTAGAGCCTGGAGAAACAGCAGCCAAGGAGAGATTAGCAGAATTTTGTAACTCTGCTTTATACGAATATCAAGAACAGCGAAATTTTCCCGCTATTGATGGGACATCGCGACTCAGTGCAGCCTTGAAATTCGGCGCGATCGGCATTCGCACAGTTTGGCAAACTGCACAAATTGCTTATGAGAATTGTCGCAGTGATGAAGCGCGAAAAAATGTACAAACATGGCAACAAGAGTTAGCTTGGCGAGAATTTTATCACCACGCTTTATACTTCTTTCCCGAACTTGCAGAAGGTGCGTATCGCGAGATATTTAAGTATTTTCCTTGGGAAAATAATGAGAACTATTTTCAGGCATGGTGCGAAGGAAAAACCGGTTATCCTATCGTTGATGCAGCTATGCGTCAACTCAATGAAACCGGATGGATGCACAACCGATGTCGCATGATTGTTGCCAGTTTTTTAACCAAAGATTTGATTATAGATTGGCGTTGGGGAGAGAAATATTTTATGCAAAACTTGTGCGATGGAGACTTAGCTGCTAATAATGGGGGATGGCAATGGAGTGCTTCCAGTGGCATGGATCCAAAGCCATTACGCATTTTTAATCCTGCTAGTCAGTCCAAGAAATTTGATTCAGAAGGAGAATATATTCGTCAATGGGTGGATGAATTGCGATCTTTCGATCCAGAGTATTTAGTCACCGGAAAAATCCCACCTTTAGAGTTACAGTATTGCGGTTATCCTGCTCCAATTGTCGATCATAATCAACAGCAACGTAAATTTAAAGCGCTTTATAAATACATTAAAGAAGAGAATGGAAAAATATGAAATATGAAGAAATGTAACAATCAACCTCAAAAAAACCAAATTCTTTCTCCTCCCCTGCATAAACCCCAGAAAATCCTCCCCAATAATAGTATAAGCTCCCATCACCCATTCGGAAAAACCCGATCGAATATGGATTTGAGCTTCTCGGGAGGATGCTAAACGTGAATGACCCCTTAAAACTCGTACAACTTTTTTCCCGTTTTCCTCGGTTTAAGGATGTAGGAAACCGCGATCGCCTCATTTGGCGATCGAACTCCGCATTGCATCGCAATATGTGGCGCTTTCTCGATCGCCAAAATAACCCCTCGGAAGATACTTGTGCGAGATACTTTTTGCAACTTTTACAGAATGCGATCGCGCCAGAACATCCTGACGATCTCGCTTATGCTCAAAAGCACTTAATGGCTTATCTTTGTTTGAGTAGTTACTCTGTTGCGAAAAGCATACACCAAAAACATCGCAAAATCGATTTTTTTCAACATCGTTATGAGGAACGGGATTATCTACAAATAGCAATGCAATATGCCAATAATCCTCAAAAACTACTGAGTGGATTTGACTTTAAACGCAGGCACAAAGATGGCGATCTTTACTTTGTGAAAACTTTTGCCAAGGCTGTCTTAGAGCGCCGAGTCAAAGACGAATTATACAAATATAATAAAGAAAGTATTCTCGGGAAATATAAAGACTGGGGACTTCTTCGTTATGATACCACCTTAAAAGAATTAAAGATTGCTTTACGCAGTCAAATTGAAGAAGTACATATCGAAGAACATCTTTTTGTTTGGAACTGTTTTAAAGAAATTTGTAAACCCAGTCAAAACCGCAGCGATCCAGCTTCACCTCCTCCTAATGCCCAAGAATTAAAAACCCTCGTTTGCCTGTATCAAAACCACGAACTATTCGTATCACAATCTGGAGGATTTGTCAATGAAAAAAAGATAGAAAAAATGCTTCAATCCTGTATTGAAGCCATGAGAGATCATCGACTGTTAAAGATTTACTATCCCGATAGTCTCTTGAACTTTGAAGGCGATCGTTGGGATAACTTTTTTATCACCCTCAATAACTGGGAAGATAACGATCCTGTCAACTCCATCGTCAGAGAAGAAGAAAGGAATGAAATTTATACTCTCGTGGGTATTTCTTTTGAGAAATTAGCATCAGAAAATAAAACCTTACTTCTCCTTTGGAAAGGGTTTAATCTAAATCAAACTCAAATTGGATTAGCGATCGATCTGCCTCAATATGCCGTCAGTCGAAGACTAAAAAAAGCACGCCAATTGATGCTCAAAGAATTCGTTAAAAAAATTCAACAGCACTTCAATCTTCATCTAGATAGTGATGCGATCGAATCAGCCAAGGAACAAATGGAGGAAGTTTTAAAAAAGTACGCAACAAATCTTTTTAAATCTCTCTTAGAGAATTTAAGCCTATCTTTTCAGAGAAAACTAATCGGCGATCGCGAGACATTACTTGTAAAAACGATGTTCTTACAAGCGATTTCTCAAGAATTAAATGTAAAGCAAAAAAATCTCAGCAAAGTTACTGTTGATATCGATACTTTTTTGCAAGAAAATATTCATTAATTATCCGAACAGAAGGAACAAAAAACCATGTCTTTTACTCTCGAACAACTCATCGAAATTTTCCCCGATCGCCTTTGGCTGCAGTTTTCTTCAGAAGAACGCGATCGAATTTGGTTGCAAGCGCAAACCTACTCTAATCAGTCTTCTCGTTGGACTGCTTATCTCAATCTTCTCTGTTTAAATAGTTTTCTGCAATACATTAATAGCGATCCCGATCTGCAAAATGAATCGTTAAAAATCTGTTTTAGCGATCTAGACAAAATTGGCAAAAGTAGTCTCTGGGAATTTATTAATGGAACAGCTTTAGAAATTGGCGATCGCAGACTCATTCTCATTCCTCAAGATACTGTTAGTCCCGATGAATTTTCCGTACCTTGGGAATGGGTTGATATTCCTGCTCTTGCGGGAGACTATTATCTTGCTGTTGAGGTTAATGTAGATCATCAATGGCTACAATTTTGGGGATATACAACCCATCAAAAACTCAAAGAAAAAGCCGATTATGAAAGTCGCGATCGCACTTATAATTTACCTAAAAAGACCCTTATCGAAGATATTGAGGTATTATGGGTTGCACGAGAACTTTGTCTCCCAGAACGAACAGAACTGGAAATGCGAGAATTACCCAATTTATCACACCGGAAACAGCAAGACTTTCTGATCAAGTGGAGTCAAAATTCTACCTATTCTCCTCGCTTGGAATTAAAAGAAGAAGAATTGACAACATGGACTGCTTTATTGATTAGCGATCGCGATCGTTTGGATTTATATAAACGTCGTATTAATTCCCAGAAAAATGTTCATTTGGGTGCATGGTTGAAGAATATTTTTGAGACAAATTGGCAATCATTAGAAGATATTCTCGATAATATAGTTGACACGAGTAAAGAACCAGAAATGAAGCCTATGTATGCCTTCAGAGGGAAAGAAACGAATAGTTGGGGAAATTCTACCACAACAATTCCTGCAATTATCGATCTGTTGAATACTAATATCAATTCGTCGAATACTTTCCGAGGTGTTCAACGAGCAAAACGCATCGATTTGGATATTAAACTTGATATTCCCTCAGTTGCTTTAATTGTCACCGTAGTTCCAGAGAAAAATAAAAAAGCACAGGTTCATTTCCGTATTAGTTCTCTGAATTTGCGAGATTATTTACCGACAAATCTAAATCTAGAAATATTAGATGAAGAAGGTCAAGTGTTCGATCGCATCGTATCGCACCAGTCGGATAATATTATTCAATGTGGATTACAATGCAATTACGGCGATACATTTGGGGTTAAAGTTACACTAGGAGAGATTAGTTTTCAAGAACAATTTATACTTTAATTTCATGGTGAGATGTTTTTGAATGATTCTTAGGGTATTCTAGGAATTAACTTAAAGTTCAATGTTTCATGAGCGATCGCGATTACGAAATCCTCGGTCTCAAACCCGGTGCATCTCCAGATGAAATTAAACAGGCTTATCGCAAGCTGGCAAAAATTTGGCATCCCAATCGCTTTATCGATGCACCTGAATATCAACAGGAAGCTGAAGAAAAGTTCAAACAAATTAATGCAGCATACGAACACTTAAAAACAGGCCAAGTTAATGTTAAACAATCTCCTTCTGAAGATAATATTCCCGATACACCTCAATCTCCTTCTGAAGATAATATTCCCGATACACCTCAATCTCCTTCAAGAAAACTAATTTGGCAGCTTACTAATATTATTAAAAAACATAACGGAAAAGTCAATGCGATCGCGATCGATCCCAAAGGAAGATTTTTTGCCAGTTGTAGCAGCGATCGTACTATTAAACTCTGGACAATGCGATCGAATCAACTCATCAAAACCTTAAAAGGTCATTCTGGAGAAGTTAACGATCTTGCGATTAGTCCAGATGGTAAAATTCTGGCTAGTTGTAGCAGCGATCGCACCATTAAACTCTGGAACCTCAAGAAAGGGAATATCCTTCGTACTTTAGGGGGAATGTTTTCCGGTCATTCCGATGTTGTTTCCTGTACTACCTTTAGTCGCGATGGAACTATCATTGCGAGTGGAAGTTGGGATAAAACTGTTAAACTTTGGGATAGTAATACAGGCAAAGAAATCAATACGCTGAAAGGATATGGTAAGAAAATTTATACCCTTGCTTTGAATCCAGATGGCAAAATTTTTGCCAGTGGTGGACTTGAATCTAATGTGCGTTTGCGACAGATTCAAACTGGAAAATTAATGCGATCGCTAAAAATGAATTCTGCTATTTTAACAGTAGTTTTTAGTCCCGATGGCAAACTTATGGCGACGGGAGGATATGATTGTACAATACGAATTTGGACTCTGGATACACAGGAAGTTCCTTTGATTTTACTCGGTCATGGCGATCGCATTTCTTCCCTCGCTTTTAGTCCTGATGGGGAAATTCTAGCCAGTGGTAGTTGGAATGGTATTATTATTCTCTGGCAAGTTAAAACGGGTCAAAAAATTGTTAAACTTAAAGAGAATTCTGCCGATATTTTATCTCTTGCTTTTCATCCTACAGGCAAAATTCTCATTAGTAGTGGTGCCGATAAAAGCATTCAGGTTTGGCAAAATCTGAAAAAGATTATACCATAGTAGTGTAATGCTTGCGCTTTGATTTCCTCAAAACTTATTTCTAGAAAAGAGACTCAAATTCCTGACGCAAGCGATTTACATTGGCAACCCTACCGATAATCAAATTATCCCCTTTTATGCTATCGAGTTCGAGTTTCCACTGTTGAATTTTGTCTTCATGTTTGAGCCAAAAATTAACGATCTCGCTGACGACATTATCCCAGTCCCAGTCTGGCTTTTGACAAACCATTTCTGTAGAATGGATAAAACTATCTAACGTGCAGTTATAACTACCTAAATAGGCTTTACTCCGATGAGGAGTTTGCTCGACCTGCTGTTGATGTTGAAAAAACTGAATAATGGGACTAACACCAATGATATCAAATGAATAAGAATCAGATGAATAAGACATAGCCTAGACTGATTAACGACTGATTAACTCATGGTTTACTTTCTTCCATTCTAATTTCTTATTTCATTTTGTGGGTATAAAATGTAACATTTTTTGATATTTTAGTTTTCTTTTTTGTTAGCACTCAAGCACTAAGACTGCTAATATCTAAGCAGAGATAAATTATGCCATTTGAAGCAAAACTAAACAACTTGCATTTGTAATCCTTCGAGAAAATCGGAAATTTCTTCAACAATCCAAATATTTTCCACTCTACTCAATGTCTCCCCAATTCGATGCTTTTTTTTATGTTCCCAAATGACACAGTAAAAACTCGTACCATTTTTAGACCTTGAATCCTCTAGTTCAACAAAGGTTATTTCTCTGGTCTTTCCGATTATTTTGGATTGATAATTAACGGTTGAGTGAGTAATTGAGAATGACTCTGAGTTAATATCTAACTCAATTTTGCGACATAAAATATGAAAGAGAATCAGAGTAACAGGAATAGCGATAAAGAGAATTGGTGCAAAACCGAAGATCAAGATCGGACCTAAAAACATCCCGATCGCACCAAGGACTATTTTTGTCGCTAATGTCATATCATCAGGTTTAAAAAAGTCAAGTTCAGGTAATTCAATGATAGGAGGAATTGTAACCGAAAGATTGCGATCGCTTCTTTTAACGATAACTCTCGTGTTTAGGGGTTTGCGAATTCTCCGAAATTGATAACTCGTTCGGAGTTGTGCTTTTTTAGTAACAGCAAGAGGAGATTTTTGTTGCAGTGCTTGCAAGGCTTCTCCTGCGGATAAAAAGCGATCTTCACTGGCTGGTTCTACCATTTTCTCCAGCCAATCGGCAAAATTTGGCGAGAGAGAAAGGCGATCGCGAAAATCAAAGCGCATCCGTTTTTGAGGTAAATCTGTAGGCGATCGATGGGTGAGTAAAAAGAGTAATGTACATCCCAAACTATACAAATCTGAAGCAGGAATAACCTTACCGCGAAATTGTTCTGGGGACATATACCCCATTGTTCCGACAAATGTTCCCCCAAAACTTAAAGTATTGCGATAGATTTCTTGGACTGCACCAAAGTCTACTAAATAAACTTTTCCATCGGGACGGACAATGATATTCTGCGGTTTAATATCCCGGTGAATGACAGGAGGATGCAGAGAATGTAAATATTTGAGAATATTAAGAATTTGTGTAGCAATATACTTAACGTGCTTTTCATTTAACTTCCAGCCACGATTCACTAAAGCTGCAATAGATTCTCCTTCAACTAATTCTTGAACAAGATAAAAATAGCGATCGCTTTCCGTGTCGCAGTGGAAGGAATTTAAGTAGTTAGGAATTGCTGGATGTTTGAGGGTTGCGAGAACTTTTGCTTCTCGTTCAAACAATTCTACTATTTTCCAGTCCTGCGCTTGACGCATTGATACGGCTTTAATAGCGACTCGTTGATTATTTTCTTCGAGATCGACTGCTGCATAGGTAGTTCCCATTCCTCCTTGTCCGAGGGTGGTGACAATTTGATAGCGATCGGCAATAATTTCGCCTTGAGAGTGTAACGCATCCATATTCTTCTCCTTACCGAATGCGGAAATTATACTTGTTTTGCAAAAAGACAAGCTAACTGAATCAATACTTATATTATGATAGATATTTGAAATGGAACTCAATACAGGTCAAAGCAGGTTAAGGCAGAATTTAGGGGAGAGGGAAAATTTACTAATTGCGATAATTCTAAGTTATTTATCTCTTGATAATACAAAAATACCGTATAAGAATGAGAGATGCTAGATTTTCCTGAATTACACGGGATGAGATCGCTTATAGGTAAGCTCTAAGATTAATTTTAGAGTGCATTTGTACTATATTAAAAACTCTATTTGTCCTGTTTAAGTTAATTAGCAATTGTCCTATTTTGTGGTGTAGCCATTACATAAATTTATTTCTAATATTTATACTTACATATTCATATTATAGGAAAAATGTTGATGAAAAAATTGCAGCAATGGATTCTCATTGAAGGAGTGCTTGGACGAGCATCTGTCCTACTTGCAAAGACTTTAGATGCCATACCTGATTCAATATCTCATAACGAGACAAAAGATGAAATTAAAAACGCACAAGACACAATTGAACACTTAAGAAATGCACAAACATTTAACCAAATTACTGAAAATGCTGAATATGACTCAATCATTCATGCTCTTAGTCAATACGATCAGCCTATCCCTCCGTCTTCAGGAAGAAAAGCTGTAGATAAATATTTACGTTGATTATGACTTTTAAATTGCTATTAAGATTAAATTTTAATAGCAATTAAGATTTTTTTTTACAGATGGAGGAAGTTTGTTTTTTGTTGATTTTCTTCTATATCTTTTTGATTATTTAGTAACTCAATAAGTTGTTGTAAATAGATTGTAATAACTTCTTTAGCAAAATCTTTTTTTTCTTTATTTTGCCCTAAACATTCTTCTAATAAAGGCTCATTAAGTAATTCATCTAAGATTATTCCCCTTTTAATATATTTAATAGCTTTTACATAGGTTAAATAGCAGGGTGTTTTTTTATTACATCTTTGTGGTAATTTTTCTATATTCATGATTCGTCCAAAGAGAATGCTGCAAACAAGCCATGCTCTTAGATATGTAAAAATATCATTGTGTAAAAGGACAAGAGTATCCTCCTTGAGAATACTGTCAAAACTATCTTGATTGCTTTGCTTTCTTGCCTTCTTAGCTGAGTTTTTCATATCCAAAGCATGAATAGAGGCACTAACTGAAATATGATATAGGGGATTATCTTGTCTTTGTTCATCAGCTAGATTAGCTAACTTTGATACAACTTCACGTGTGATAGAATGTTTGCGGTATTTTTCTAGCTGTTCTGTCGGGGGTACTCGATCAGCATTATGTTTATCCATTTCTCGTTGAATAAGGTTTAAGTATTCCATATATTGAACATCTTCTGAGTTTTGATAAAATTCTTTTTCTTTTTTCACTGAACAGTCAATAGAATCACTTATTATCTCAATCAATAATCCTATTAATACACTAATAAATCCCACACTAATCAAATAATTTAAAGGATAAATATCACTATAGCTTGGAACAGCAAGACCAAGAATAAATGCAAAAGTTACAAAACCAAAAGTATATACAATAGCTTCTTGTTTGCGAGGGTTTGGCACAATTAATAACAATATTTTTCGTTTGATTTGTACGATTTTAGAGTATATGCGCTGCAACATTTTTAATTGTCCCAAAATAACAGTCTACAATTTTACTGAAAAATTCAAGCATTACTTACTTATAGTTTTTAAGTTCTTGATGATTCATCAATTTCTGCCCCAAGAATCTTCTCCAGTAACTCTGGCTCATCGATCGCGGCCTGATGAATGCGTTTAATCATCAACGCAGCCGTATTTTTGTTGACCTCGATCGCCTTAGCCAATTTCCGGACACTGATTCCCTCGGGTCGCCCTACAACAAGCGCGATCGCCAAGAACCACTTTTTTAAGTCTACATGAGTTTGGTGGAATAGAGTACCCACTGTTACGCTATATGAAGTGAAACATTCGTTACAGTGATAGCGCTGCTCCTTTTTCAGTAAACTCGCCTTAATGGACTCGCAATAAGGACATTGAGGAATTCCACCCCAACGAATTTGCTCTAAATAAGCCAGATATTCTTTAGAAGTTTTTAACATAGCCGGATCGAAATGACGTTAAGTTCATCAAAACCTCAACGCATTTGCGATCGCACTGCAATATCAACAACAGAGATAAAAAAAAGAAGACGCGATCGCGCCTTCTCGATTAGGTACTTTTGTTTTTACTTTTTCGATACGAAGAAAACGAACCTTAGTCTCATTTCATCGCTATTGGGGTTTATAAACCTTAAAATACTTATCTAAAACCGACCCGATCGCCTTAGTGCGACGCATTTGATCCATATAAACACAATCCCATTCCGTTAACCCCCGCCTTTCCCGCGAACATATTCCCAACAGTCCCGAAGCACGATTTTGACCGCTATCTAAATCTAACTCATCGTTAGCATTCAAATAAAATGAAGCCGTCCTGGCCCAGGCGATCGCCTCGAGTCCATGTAAACCACCTTGTTGCGCGATCGCCAAGGCTTGAGGAAAGCGACGAGAATGAATAGGACTGGCTTGATTATAAAGATCGGCGGTATTGAGAACCGCTTCCAGGGCATAATCAGGATTAATCCCCGCATTGTGGAGATCGAGTAAATTTGTGGGTAGGCGATCTAAAGCACGTTGAGAACACATTTTTTCTGCCAGTTCAATATTGCCCCCACTACGTCCCTGATCGCTACAGGGACCGTAATTAGTCACCCTTTCTCCCCAAGACAAATTACCCGGATCTGTATGGCCAAAATAAAGCGAAGTTTGTTCTACATATAAAGTCTCATTTTCCGTAAAAACGCGATAATTTCCCTCTGCAACCCCGATCGCCAGCATTCCCAAAGTCACAGGAGAAGCAAACAATTGGGAATGACGAATAATACTCTGATTTAAGTTAAAAGGAGAGTTTTCCCCTTGGGTAATGGGACGTTGGGCAGATTTTTGGGTTGAGACGTTTTTGGCTTGAGTTTGAGGGGGTTTAGTCGGGGAAGATTTCGGGGTTGGTGTTGTCACTTTTCCCCCTTTAGCAGTATCTTTTGCAACAGTCCCTTGAGATTTTGCAGGGGTTACAGCCTTCGGGATAACCGCAGCAGGTTTAGGAATATTGGGGAGGGGACGATCGCCGATCGCCGTATTGGTTTCGCCACCTAAACTCCGCTTGAGGCGACTTTCAGAGGGATCGGGGAATACCGGTAAATTTGAGGTCGGGGTATAGCCCCGCACAGAATTATAGTCTGACGGTAAGACATCCTCGATATCGATCGCCATTGCTTTTCTCTCTGGGCGATCGACCTGTCCCTTGTGTTGGGGGGAGGAAAAACGAAATAGAGAAGTTACCAAAGCACTACTCATTAACCCAAACAACGCCATCCGTGCCAACCAGACCCAATAAGACATAATTTCTCTCAGAAGTAAAAAAAAAGTAACAAAAAGTAAAGTGCTGGCTGTTCAGTATAACGCTTTCTGGTTGAGAAACAAATATTTAAGATTTTAAAGAAAAACAACATTTGCGATATGGGCGTTCCCTCGGGCAGTATGGTTGAAAAACAGTCAATATCGCCAAAAATACCCATGTCAGAAACAAATATAGAATCTATTCTGCAAGAGAATCGAACCTTCCCCCCATCCTCAGATTTTGCAGCTAACGCAAGCATCGGCAGCATGGAAAAGTATCAAGAACTGTATGATAAAGCCGCCACAGATCCCGAAGGCTTTTGGGGAGAACTGGCAGAAAAAGAACTACACTGGTTTGAGAAATGGGATCGAGTCCTCGACTGGCAACCTCCCTCGGCTCAATGGTTTGTCGGAGGTAAACTGAATCTATCTTATAACTGTTTGGACAGACACCTGACCACCTGGCGCAAAAATAAAGCCGCCCTCATTTGGGAAGGGGAACCCGGCGATAGTTGCACCCTTACTTATGCTCAACTGCATCGGCAAGTTTGTAAAATGGCCAACGTCTTCAAACAATTAGGAGTGAAAAAAGGCGATCGCGTTGGAATATATATGCCCATGATCCCCGAAGCGGCGATCGCCATGTTAGCCTGTACCCGCATTGGTGCGCCCCATAGCGTTATTTTCGGAGGATTTAGTGCTGAAGCCTTAAAAACACGCCTGGTGGATGCAGAAGCAAAATTAGTCGTCACAGCCGATGGCGGCTTTCGCAAAGATAAGGTCGTTCCCCTGAAAATTGCCGTTGATGAAGCCCTCGCGGATAATGGCGCTCCTAGTGTAGAAAACGTCCTCGTAGTGCAGCGTACCAAGAACGAGATCCAAATGCAAGAGGGGCGGGATTATTGGTGGCACGATCTTGAAAAAGAGGCATCGGCAAACTGTCCAGCCGAACCGATGGATAGTGAAGATCTGCTCTTTATTCTCTATACCAGTGGCACAACAGGCAAGCCCAAAGGAGTCGTTCACACAACGGGAGGTTACAACCTCTATACCCATATAACAACGAAATGGACATTCGATCTCAAGGATACCGATGTCTATTGGTGTACGGCGGATGTGGGTTGGATCACGGGACACAGTTACATCGTTTACGGTCCTCTCTCCAATGGTGCCACCAGTTTAATGTACGAAGGTGCGCCTCGCCCTTCTAACCCAGGCTGTCTCTGGGATGTGGTAGAAAAATACGGCGTGACCATTTTCTATACAGCACCGACGGCGATCCGGGCATTTATTAAGATGGGGGAAGATTTACCCAAGGCGCGGGATCTCTCTTCTTTACGCATTCTCGGCACCGTCGGCGAACCCATTAACCCCGAGGCGTGGATGTGGTACCATCGGGCGATCGGGGGTGAAAAATGCCCCATTGTCGATACTTGGTGGCAAACAGAAACGGGGGGCTTCATGTTAACACCGCTTCCTGGTGCAACCCCCACTAAACCCGGATCGGCGACTTTTCCTTTCCCTGGTATCGTTGCAGATATTGTCGATCTCGATGGCAACCCCGTGGGAGA
>NZ_JAYGHV010000277.1:0-46449 GCF_034932145.1 Spirulina sp. 06S082
AGATTTTGATTTGAATTGTGCGATATTTTTCTCCATAACGAATCTGTTGACCTTTGTACAATGAGGGGTAACTTTTGCACATTGCTGTCAGTTTTGGCGGTTGGCAAAAGCGATGTTTTCTCTCTCCTGATTGCCATGCTCTATATCTTGTTTGGAAACTTGACACTATACCAATGGCATCGGCTATCCCTGCTCTTCTTAAATAACTGGGGAATTTTCGGAATGAGGGATATTTTTGCACCACCGATTGAAAATATCGGTGCTTGGGTTCGGGATTTTTTGTGGTTTGATGAATGGCTTTTTCTATGGCATTTACTCGCTCTTTTGTTGTTAATTCTGCTAGTTTTGACCATTGGGCATTCACGATTAATACTAAAGGTTTGAGATACCGACGATACTCCTCAATCGTCAAAACCATCAGACGCTTTTGCTCTGGGGATGCTGATAAGTCCCAAACGTCTGTTCTGATGATTTCTCTCGATTTAGTTTTGCTTTTGGCTTTTCGTCGGCTCACTTGCTTAATCGTCTTTTTACCCGCATTTCTATTCTATTAAATTGATGTTTACTCGTCAATGCAGTTCTCAAAAAAATATACCTAATTTCCAGACACTGAAAACCCTTCCTCATATAGAATATAGAATATAGACGCTTCGCGATTTCCTTTGCTGGTCTCGCTAACCCTACCCAAATCAAAGATTATGGGTCGGGACTGCGCTCGACATTTTGTTCAACAGAAGGAGACATTATGACGCGATCGCCAAAACAAGAAAACCAACAGGATGACCCGATGCTAGAGGAAGAAGAGGATTATTTCGATTATTACTTCGATCGCCCTGGAAGCGAACCAGGGACCCTCAATATCGACCCAGATGCCCTTCCCACCCAAATCGTTCTCATTGACTATAACAGCGATCGCGCCACTCGCCTGACGGATATCTCCCCCCAAGATTGCATTCCCTATTTGGACACGAAATCTGTTTCTTGGTTTGACGTACAAGGTTTAGGAACGGAAAATATCTTACAACAAATCGGACAAATCTGCCAACTCCATCCTCTTGTCTTAGAAGATGTAGTTAATGTTCCCCAAAGACCGAAAATGGAGGATTACAAGGAACAGCTTTTGATTATTGTCCAAATGGTACTTCCCAATCCAGGTAAAGAGGGTTTTTTTAACGAACAGGTGGGATTTGTTTTAGGACAACACTATTTAATTACTTTTCAAGAAGAACCAACTCGAGATTGTTTTGAACCCGTGCGATCGCGCATTCGGAGTAATACAGGTAAAGTCTGTCAATTGGGTGCTGATTATCTAGCTTATTTATTATTGGATGCAGTGATCGATAATTTTTTCCCCGTTTTGGAAGATTATGGAGAACGTATCGATATTTTAGAAGATGAAGTACTGAAAAATCCTCAACGGGCAATACTGGAAGATATTTACGATGTACGCCGAGAATTGTTAGCCTTGAGACGAGCAATTTGGCCTTTAAGGAGTACAATTAATGCGTTAATCCGCGAAGATACTTCTTTAATTAGTCCCGAAGTACAGGTTTATTTCCGCGATTGTTACGATCACATCATTCAATTATTGGATATCGTAGAAACTTATCGAGAATTATCTTCGAGTTTGATGGACGTTTATATGTCTGCGGTGAATAATAAGGTCAATGAAGTCGTGAATTTATTGACCATTATTTCGACTATTTTTATTCCTTTAACCTTCATTGTTGGCGTTTATGGCATGAATTTTAAAGTTATGCCAGAACTGGATTGGAAATGGGGTTATGCAACCATTTGGGGAATTATGATTTTGATTGCGATCGCCTTGATTATCTTTTTTTGGCGGCGAGGTTGGTTTGATGGTTTTTACTTCATTCGTAAAGAGAAAAAACGCTAATTTTGTTAGCAAAAATGTACGGGCATTTAAGTTTTGTAAAAACAGCGAGCAAGTCGAAGTTCGAGGAAGGAGATAGCGCTATATAAAAATTAACAATGTGGGGGTTATTTGCCCTCATTGAGATATTCCTGCGCTTTGTGCGATCGCCCCCAAATAACTTGCTCTCGTTTATAGATGGCAATTCCCGGTTTTGCTCCCTTGGGTTTATAGACGAATTTGGGTTCAGTATAGACCACGGGAACCCGATCGCTTTGCCGTCCTCGACTGTAGTAAGCGGCAAAATCCGCCGCGAATTGTACATCTATATCCTCTGCAACGGCTCCCGGTGTCAAGCGCAATAAAACGTGACTTCCGGCGATTTCTTGGGCATGAAACCAAAGATCGTAATCTCCTGCAATGCGAAAGGACAGGCGATCGTTCTGACGATTATTGCGCCCGATCCAAACTTCAAATCCTGATGGTGTGGGGTAACAATAGGGTTGAGATTCTTTCACCACAGCGCGATCGCTGCCCTTTCCTGCCTCGAAATATCCCTGTTGTACCAATTCTTCCCGAATTTCTCTTAGGGTTGGCAAATCCTCTACATTTTTATAATGTTCCAACTGACTTAAAGCGGCTTCTACTTGTTCTAGATACTGAATTTCTGTCTCGACTTCTTGCAAAAATGGTTTGATGGCATCCTTCGCACGTTTGAGTTTTTGATGCTTTTTGTATAGAATTTGGGCATTCTGCACGGCATTTTTTTCAGGGTTGAGGGGAATTTTTACGGGTTGTCCTGTCTCGAAATCCGTCAGGGAGATCGACTGCATACCCGGTTTCCATTCATGGAGATAAGCCATCAGTAAATCTGCATGGGTGCGATACTTGTCTGCATCTTTGGACTGTGCGAGGCGATCGCGAAATCCTTGTGCTTTATGGGTTAATTTCTTGCCTACATTCTTGAGTTTTTGCAGAATTTGGTGCTGTAACTGTTGAAATTGCTGCCGATTCCAAGCATTGCTATAGTAAATATCCAATAAAATCTGTACGTCTTTTTCGGGTTTTACCAGTCCCCAAGGCAGGACAGTGTAACCCGTTTTCGTCCATCCTGGAGTGAAATTCCCCGTCGCGATCGCCTGCAACCATTCTTGCCAAGACTGAAACAATTTCTCCCATTCTTCCCCACTCAAATCCTGCGTCGATCGCTCTGTGGTTAAATTAGCCGACTCTATCATTAAATTTACTACAGTTGGACTCAAGCCGCGATAAGTTTTCAAAAGTTGTTTGCCGATCGCCCCCGGTACAAGACTAACTCTTTCTTGCCATCGTTCTTGGGTTTCCTCTAAACTGGGAATATCTCCTAGAAGTGAGGGAGGAAATTCATAAGGCTGTCCTGTTTGCACCGTGCGGACCCGCGATTGTTTTGCACCGACTTGATGCGCTACTGTGACAATGCGATCGCCTCCATCAGTCAAAATCGCATTACTATATTTCCCCATCACTTCCACATAAAGATGCCACAAAGGTTCATCCTCGGGACGTTGAGCAAATTGTAGGTCTATAACCCTTTCCCAAGGGGCAATAGGGGCGATCGCCGTTAACGCTAATCCCTTTAATTGATGTCGTAATTGGTCGCTAAAGGTGAAGGTATCGCGATCGCGGGGAGGCGCACTTCCCAAGCAAATTCGCGCCGCTTGAGGATGCCAGCAAATCGTCAGCCATCCTTTCTTGTGTAAGGTTCTCAAAGCGAGGAAAATGGTCTGCACGTCGCGCTGATAAACTTGTTCGACTCGCGCGGGAATCCAACGCGATCGCAAGTCCGCACAAACGGCGGTGAGAGTGGTAAAGTCTACGGGTTGCATAAGGGATTTTAGTGCTAAATCCAAGGGGTTGACATCCTCTCCAACTCCTCTCGATCGGCAAGGAGGAGAATCCGGAAGTCTTAAAAATGGAGATTTATGCTATGTTATCATTCAATTTCTAGAATAACCGAAGATAAATCAACATCTTGAAAATCAACCCTGGTTAGGTTTGCTTGCATTAATTTGGTTTTGTGCAAATTAGCCCCTTTTAAAATAGCTCCTGTTAAATCAGCCGCAATCAATTTTGCCCCCTCTAGATCGGTGTTTTCTAAGTTCGCCCCCCGTAAATTTGCACCGATCAAATTCACATTTTTTAAACAAGCATTGGGAAGTTGAATATTTTCTAGATCGGCATTACGAAAATTGCGCCTTCCTAACCGATAACGTTCTAATAATTCTCCTGCATCGGTGACACTAAGTTCCCGTTGAGGAGGACGTTTATAAGTGAAATTAAAGGTATCTCCACAGCGTAAAACCTGGCGGAATTCTTCATAAAAAGGATACGAACCAATACCGCTTAAGTTGACCCAGGCCCGAGTTCGGGTTAAAGCCACAAATAATTGATTTCGTAATGCTATATTACTTTCATTTTTAGCAATTCCATCCAAACCAATAATATACACCATATCTGCTTCATGTCCCTTGGCGCGATGAATGCGAGAAACAGTGATTGCACCTTCCCACCAAAAGCGATCGGGATGATAATTATGGCGATCGCTTTTGAGGATATTACAATCGGAGGTACTGGGAATATAAATATCCAATCCTTGCTGCATTAAAAAATTAGCAACATGGGTTTCTAATTGGGTCGCCTCGAAAAATTGTCCTAATACAATCACTAAAATTTGTTGACTGGGACGCAAATGATCGTATCTTAAATTATGAATGAGATTATGAGCAAGATGGGAAAGTTCTTGCTGGCGATCGCGGAAAATTTGGAATTCAATATTAGCCCCTTGCCAAAATTTAGCAATAGGATTAGGAGAGTTTTCTGGGGGACGATGTAAGGTGATTTTTTGTTGAGGATAAAACTTACCTGTGACTTCATAACCGATCGCCTGCCATTCTTCCTTTCTTGTTGCTCCTGTTAGCATTCCTTGAGGGCGCAATAACCCCATTGCAATCCCATGAGCGGCAGTTAAAATTAAGTGGGGTATTCTATAACATTTGCAGAGAATTTCGCTCTTTTTAATGCCTCCTAAATAGCGTCCTGTTACCAAATGTCCCAAGTCTTCTCCGAAGAGTTCGCTTGCACTGGGAATTCGCAAACTTTCTAAACTTTGTGCCTCATCATAAGCCCAAATTAATCGCCTTTTTTGAGGGTGGATTGGATCTGTTGGTCGCAAAGATTGATAAGCTAACCAATAGAAGGGTTGTTTATCTTCAAATTTATTGCGATCGCTGATTAAATCTTGTCCTTCATCAATGAGAATTGCATCAAAAAGTTGCGGGATAGCTGCCTCTTTTAATAAGTGAATGCAGGCTTCTGCTAAGGCTTCATTGGGTTGCTTGCTTTCGGTTTGATTGGCGCTTAAACTGGGAACTCCTGATTCCCAAGCTAAGGTACTGTAAAACCCTGGTTGTTTACGCGATCCCCAAGCGTGAAGAATGAGTAAGTTACGATTTTTAGGATCGTAATTTACTTCATCGTTACTGAAATAGCGCAGCCAGCGATCGAGTTGTTCAAGAATGGGTTGATAGAGACTGCGGGAGAAGAAAACAAGAGCAATTTTCCATTGAGGATATTTGAGGTGAATATGTGCTGCTTTTTGACAGAGAATCACACTTTTTCCTGAGCCAGCAATGCCGCGAATGCGCTGACATCCAGGCGGAATTTGTTTGGCAATTCTTTCCTGTTGCATATCCACTTCAGAGACCCATTCTTTGAGCTTAATTAGGGCTTGACCGCGATTTTGTTTTTTGCTAAAAATAGGATAATTTTGCTTGCAATAAAGGGGAGTTCCTGCTAAAATAGAAAGGAGTAGTTTCCATTGTTCTTGGTTGAGTTTAGGTTTAGTTCTCAGAGAAGAAATAGCCGCGATCGCAGCCAGAATATCATGCTTATTTTGTAGATTATTTTGTAAATTATTTTTAAATAAAATAGGGGGATTGCTAGGGAGTTGGTGAAAGCCTCGCTTTTGCCATTCCGACTCAGTAATTAAGGGTAAAGCAATTAAAGCGCGTCCCATCACCTTGTTTTTGAGAAGGGGTTCGCGATCGCAATATTCCAGTAAAGTAAAAAGTTGGTTCTCTGCTTGCTGATAAGGGTTTCCCGTTGGGGTATAATAATTCTGGTATTCCCATTGATGCCCAGAAATATTTAGGATTTGCGCGATCGCAATGGATTTAACTTCAATAATGATTAAACCCAACTGGCGATCGGCAAGCAAAATATCAGGTTCTTTGCGATACTTCCCCTGTTGAGAAAAGATAGGATAGCGCCAATAACCGAGACATTCTTGTTGAGAAAATGCCCCTCGCACAGCATTCCAAACTAATTTTTCCCCAGCTTCCCCAGCTTTTTCCAGAGGTTCTGTTTCAATAAAATAGGCACTGTTGACCATTACCATAAGCGCGGGAAATTCCCAGCATCGCCTTATCCTTTAATTAACTCTTTGATCAGATCGATCAGACTGCTACCGCCATAAATAACAGCGACGATAACAGAAACCATTAAAGCCGCAACCAATAGGGAAAATACTGCGCCACTCAAAGCAATTAAACCATCATCTTCAACTAATCCCAAGCCCGTCAAAAAGATACCCATTGCCGGTAAAGTATTCGTACCTGGGATAATAATCATCATCGAAATTGCCATCAAGGCGATCGTGCTTCCCACCACAATTCTGCCAGGTAAGCGAGTACAAACAAAAACAAGACGAGGTTTGGTAATTTTCTCCAATCTTCGTAACCAAGGAAGTCCTTTTTTAAGAACCGATCTGGCCGTCTCCACCTTAATCGTAGCATTAGACACTTGAGCGGGAAACCAAGGCTGTTTTGAGCCGATAATGAACTGAACCGCTAAAATGAAAATCAGAAACCCAAAAGGAGTAGAATAACCAGGTGCGGGAATGGGTAAAGCCGAAGGAAGTGCCAAGAGAACAAATAAGAAACCAAAAGTTCTTTCTCCGGCGATCGCCAGGATATCCCCGAGTTTCACTTCAGGTTTGCGGTCTTCCTCAAAGAAGTAACGATTGAGTTCAGTGGACAGTGTAGCCATGTAGGTTCAAGGAAATTTTGTCCATTTACTATACAGCCTTTTGCGATCGCCTCCTTGGAATTACAGCCGGAAATCCAAGGGGGGGGATCTCCGACCTGATAAAATTAACCTGCAAAAGCAATTGGAAAATGTGCAGTATTTTATGAGTATTCCCCAAGAAATTCCTCCTCACGGCGGTCATTTGATTAACCGTATTGCTACAGATGCCGAAAGACAAGAGTTTTTAGCACAAGGCGATCGCCTCCTTCGCCTTCAACTCGACGATCGCGCCCTTTCCGACCTCGAAATGATTGCGATCGGCGGATTTAGTCCCCTCATCGGTTTCATGGAATCCAAAGACTACGAAACCGTTGTCACCGATATGCGCCTCGCTAACGGCTTACCTTGGTCAATTCCTGTCACCCTTTCCGTTAGCGAAGAAACGTCCCATTCTCTTAAAGAAGGAACTTGGATTAGGCTAGACGATAAACAAGGTCGTTTTGTCGGTATTTTAGAATTAACGCAAAAATATCGCTACAGTAAGGCTCACGAAGCCATCAACGTCTACAAAACCGACGAAGCCAAACACCCTGGAGTCAAAGTAATTTACGACCAAGGAGAAGTCAACTTAGCCGGTCCCGTTTGGTTATTGCAACGGGAAGATCATCCCCTCTTCCCCAAATACCAAATCGATCCCGCCGCCTCTCGCGCCCAATTTAAAGAACGAGGCTGGAAAACCGTTGTCGGCTTTCAAACCCGCAACCCCATCCACCGCGCCCACGAATATATCCAAAAATGCGCCCTGGAAACCGTTGACGGACTATTCCTACATCCCCTCGTCGGTGCAACCAAAAGCGACGATATCCCCGCCGATGTGCGAATGCGTTGTTATGAAATCATGATGGAACACTACTTCCCGCAAAATCGGGTTATTTTAGCCATTAACCCTTCTGCCATGCGCTATGCCGGTCCAAGAGAAGCCATTTTTCATGCCATCGTGCGTAAAAACTATGGCTGTACCCATTTTATCGTCGGTCGCGATCATGCCGGAGTTGGCGACTATTATGGCACCTACGACGCTCAACATATTTTTGATAAGTTTGAACCTGGGGAAATGGGCATTCAACCGATGAAATTTGAACACGCCTTTTATTGTACTCGCACTCAACAGATGGCCACCACCAAAACCAGCCCCAGCAAGCCGGAAGAGCGAGTTCACCTTTCCGGAACAAAAGTGCGAGAAATGTTACGACGAGGAGAATTGCCCCCGCCGCAATTTTCTCGTCCCGAAGTGGCCGCAGAACTATCTCGGGCGATGCAGGCAAAAAGCTGAATTAAACCAGTAATAGCTCCCGAAAACCTGCTAGGCTAGGAACGGAAATTTCAGAGCTAACGGGTATGGGATTGGATCGGCGAACTTTTTTGCAAGGTGCTGGACTAGCCTTCCTCGCAACGGGAATGGGTGCGGGGGGAGGCGATCGCCTAACTCCTTTAGGGATTGCTTCTCATTTCCAAGCCCTCGCCCAATCCAAAGGGCGAAAATTAGCCTTATTGGTGGGCATCAATCGCTATGGTACGCAGAACATCCTGCAAGGATGCGGGACGGATGTGGAACTGCAACAGGAATTATTAATTCACCGCTTTGGCTTTAACCCGCAAGATATTCTCGTCCTAACTGACGCGAAAGCAACCCGAGAAAATATCGAGGCCGCATTTGCAGAATTTTTGCTTCCCCAAGCCAAAGCCGGAGATAGTGTTTTATTTCACTTTAGTGGCTGTGGAGGTAAGGTTAAACTTTCTCCTTCAGAGGCAAATCTTGCGAACTGCTTGCTGACTGCAGGGGGGAAATTGGGGGAAGAAGGGATTTTAGAAGAAATCTTGATTTTATGGGGGCATTCGCTAGCCACGACAAATCTGACCATGGTACTCGATACCAGTTATGTCGGGAAAGCAGACAATCCACAAGGAAACTCGCGATCGCGATCCACTTCTCAAGCTGTGGTTAAATTTACCCCCCAGACAGCACTCACCTTGCTAGAAACAGGCAGAGAAAAGGAAAAAACCCTCGATCGCCTCTTGGGTCAAAACCTCAAAATTCCAGGCATTCTCTTACAAGCTGCCCGAGAAGGAGAAAACGCGATCGAAGTTGCCTGGGACGGGTTTAGTGCGGGATTGTTTACCTATGCCCTCGTACAAGCCCTCTGGCAAGCAACATCCCCCGCGACCATGCAAACTGTCTTTAATCGCAGTGCGTCGCAAATGCAAGGAATTGGCACTCAGCGCCCGCAAAAGTTGGGTTCCCAAAGCCAAGAGGCGACCGCATTGGCTTATTTTAGCCAACCGGAATCCCCTCTAGGTTCAGAAGGATTCATTACCACCGTTGACAGCCAAAATAATGCGGTTTCTCTCCATCTGCCAGGATTACCCATTGTCGCCTTACAAAACAATGGGGTCAACTCCCAATTTGTAACCCCAGAACCTGGCGCGATCGCCTTAAAAGTCATCTCGCGATCGGGGTTAACGGTTAAAGCAGAACGGGTTAATAAGTTAGAAAACCCAGAAAACTCTCTTTTTCCAGGTCAACTCGTAGAAGAATCCCTGCGGGTTCTCTCGCGAAAAATTGGCTTAATTGTGGCCTTAGACACGAAACTTAGTCGGATCGAACGAGTAGACGCAACCAGCGCTTTTGGCAATATTTCTACGGTTTCTGCGGTGGTAACGGCGGGGGAAAAAGCGGCAGATTGTCTCTTTAGTCGTGCGAATAGTCCCCTTTCCCCTACTCTTGATGCCAAACAATCTCTTCCTCAAGGATACGGATTATTTTCTTCCGGCTATGTTTCTCTACCCAATACCCTAGGCAAAAGTGACGAAGCGATTAAAGCAGCCGTCGAACGATTAGCACCCAAATTTAACATCTTATTAGCCGTTAAATTATGGCAGGCGATCGTCAATGAAGCCTCGTCCCAACTCGCGGTAAAAGCCAGTTTACAAGTGCTGAACCCCCAACTTTCCCGCAGGATCGAAGGTCGGACGCGGGGTTTTGTCGTCCAAAAACCAGCGAATAATCGTTTTGAGGAAGGATTACTGACTGTGCCTTTGGGCGAGTCCATTGAGTTCGAGATCGAAAATGGAGGCGATCGCCCTCTTTACTTTGCTTTACTAGGGGTCCAAACCAATGGCAATCCCCTCGTTTTTTACAGTTCCCCCAGTCTCGATACCAAGGAACTCAAGTTACAAGATATCATTATCGAGCCTGGGAGTGTCTTGCAACTGCCAAAACTGGCATCAACTCTCAATGGTTTTACCGTGACAGCCCCTGGAATCGGAGAAATGATTGTGATTTGTTCGCGATCGCCTTTTGACAATTTAGGCAAATTTCTCGCCACTCTAACGACACCTAACGACAAAAACAATCGATTGATTGGGGCGACTCAGCCGATGGAATTGACTCGGGCATTATTACAAGATTTGCATAATGCTAGTGGGTTTGCACCCTCGGACGACAATTATAAGTTAGATGTCAAAACATGGGCAGCTTTACGTTTTGTCTATCGTGTGGTCTGACGTAGGGGTTTGGTGACCAAACCCCCACAATTTGTAAACATTATCAATTGATTCGTGATGCAACCAAAATTAATTATTCATGGTGGGGCCGGGAATTCTTTAAAAGGAAAAGGCGGTTTAGTGGATGTTCGTAACTCTCTACAGGAGATTGTTCGAGATGTTTACGATCGCCTCCTCCAGGGCGAAAATGCCACGGATGCCGTAGTTCGAGGCTGTCAACTCCTGGAGGATGAACCGCGTTTTAATGCAGGCACCGGATCGGTGTTACAATCCGACGGACAGGTTCGCATGAGTGCATCTTTGATGGATGGAACCCATCAGCGTTTTAGCGGCACTATTAACGTTTCTCGCCTTAAGAATCCCATCGATTTAGCGAAATTTCTGCAAACCGAATCCGATCGCGTTCTTTCCGATTTTGGTGCCAGCGAACTTTTGCGAGAATTACAAATACCAATTTATAATACCCTCACGGATTTGCGCTTAAAAGAGTGGACAGAAGAACGCAAAGATAATTTTCAGAAGAAGATGGCGGGAGTTATTGCGGGGTCGGAGGAAGCGGGACGAGGTACGATTGGTGTAGTGGCTCTCGATCGCAACGGGAAATTAGCAGCAGGAACTTCTACGGGAGGGAAAGGATTTGAACGCATTGGGCGAGTCAGCGACTCTGCTATGCCGGCGGGAAATTATGCTACAGCTAAAGCTGGGGTTAGTTGTACCGGGATTGGTGAGGATATTATTGATGAATGTCTGGCTGCTAAAATAGTAGTGCGCGTTACGGATGGATTATCCCTGGCTGAATCTATGTCGCGATCGATCCAGGAATGTGTCGCCAACAAGCGAGATTTGGGGGCAATTTCTTTAGATGCAACAGGGGCGATCGCCTGGGGAAAAACCTGCGGGCTTTTAGTTGCAGCCTATCATAATGGTCAGGAAATTAAAGATACTCTAGAATGGGGGGAGAAGGAGACGGTGGGCATAGATAAAGGATAAAAAAAGCGCTAATTATCAACCCATTACCCATTACTAATGACCATGTTAAATTCTTTATTAGGCAGACATCCCGAACAAATTAAAGCCGATGTAGAAATCTATACTTGGCAAACTTGTCCCTTTTGTATTCGCGCTAAACTCCTCCTTTGGTGGAAAGGGGTTCAATTTAAAGAATACAAAATTGATGGAGATAATGCAGCGCGAGATAAAATGGCAGAACGAGCAAATGGTGGTAGAAGTGTTCCTCAAATTTTTATCAACGATCGCCATATTGGAGGCTGCGACGATCTCTATCAACTAGACGGGAAAAAAGAGTTAGATACTCTACTCTCAATGAACAATTCCTAAGAGGTAAACTTATTTTTTATGAACTATCAAGATATCATTACCATTGAACCAGGAAAACGAAGTGGAAAACCTTGTATTCGAGGAATGCGAATTACTGTGTATGATATTTTAGAATATCTTGCAGGAGGCATGACAGAACAAGAAATTTTAGAGGATTTTTCCGAACTCACTACAAATGATATTAAAGCCTGCCTTATTTGGATTAAACAATAGTTCTAATTGATTCGTTTTAGATCGTTAGGGGTATTGCAGTTCAATAGCATTTTTTGTTCGCGATCGCCTAATGCGATCGCGCAAGTCGAAACAGTCTCTAAGAAAGTCTGAAATGAACGTCCCCCACAATTGATAAAACCCTCTAAATCGGGTAAAATCTCAGGGCGATAAAAACCACATAACGGTTCCCAAAAATTGTTACTTTGAGGAACATAAGCTAAAATATCAGGTGAAATATCCTGTAAGTTTTCGCACCAGTTGAGTAAGATTTCTGGATTTAATAAAGGAAGATCGCACGCTAAAAGTAAAAGCCAATCAGTCTGCTTTTCAAGTTGCTTAAATCCTTGCAAAAATGCAACCAGAGAACCTTCTCCCTTCGTAGATTCTGCTAAAAAATGAATCTTGCTATTATTCCCCAAAATAGAGTAATATCGTTCCGGCCAAGGAGAAATAAGATAAACAGATTCGCAGCATTGTGCCGCAACATGATAAATTTGTTGAATAAAAGGAATGCCATTGACCAGAAGTAATGCCTTATCTTGTCCCATTCTCGAGCTTTGCCCCCCAGCTAAAATAAGCGCATTAAAAGAAAGTTTTCTTTGCATTTGACCCTCTTGAGATAACTCTTTTGGTATAATTAATTTGAAAATTCGGGAGAAAATCGTGATTCAGAATGACACTTGGATTAAAAAGATGGCATCTCAGGGAATGATTGTCCCTTTTGAGTCTAATCTAATTCGTCGCGTTGAGGAATTACCTGTTATTTCTTTCGGTTTAAGTAGCTTTGGTTATGATATTCGTCTTTCTCCCAAAGAATTTCGAGTGTTTCGTCATATTCCGGGAACTGTTGTCGATCCGAAAAATTTTAATCCTGATAATCTAGAACCCGTACAACTTCACACAGATGAAAATGGGAGTTTCTTCATTTTACCCGCTCATTCTTATGGATTGGGGGTTGCGTTAGAAAAATTAAAAGTTCCTGATGATATTACAATTCTTTGTATCGGTAAATCGAGTTATGCCCGCGTGGGTTTAATTGCTAACTTAACTCCCGCAGAAGCAGGATGGCGAGGATATTTAACCTTAGAGTTTTCTAATTCTTCGAGTGCAGATTGTCGGATTTACGCGAATGAAGGAGTGGTGCAACTTCTCTTTTTAAAAGGAGAACCTTGCGAAGTTAGTTATTCCTCTCGTCAAGGAAAATATCAAGATCAAGGTGAAGAGGTTACATTGGCTCGAGTTTAATGAGAAACTTTCGTTGATTCTTGGTGGTCTTCATCAGAATAATGTGACAAAATTGAAGTAATCGCAAATTTAAACACCTTCCACCGATATCGAGGATTAATACGATCGTGAAACATTTCTTAACAGGTCTAACAGTAACCGCCGCAGCAGTTGCTACTAATGCTTTATTGGCTTCTTCTTCTCTGGCTTTTACCTTAGTTAATACAGAATTAGTTCTCTCAGTAGATGTATCGGGAAGCGTTGACGATAACGAGTTTAATTTGCAACGTCAAGGCTATGCTAATGCGTTTCGCGATCTCGAATTGATAGAAACCATTACAGCAATGGAAAAAGGAATTGCGGTTACGATGCAATACTGGTCGAGTCAAACTGCCGCCGCGATCGGTTGGTATCATATTACTGATGCTATTAGTGCTAATATCTTTGCTGATGCTATTGAGGCAGCAGGTCGTCCTTTTAATGGCGCAACTAATATTGCGGCTGCTATTAATTCTGCTACGAATTTGCTGTTAACAAATGATTATCAAGGCGATCGCAAAGTGATCGATGTTTCGGGAGATGGTCGCCAAAATACCAATTTAGCAGGAACTGACTACTGTGCGCCTCGTACATATTTCATCTACACCTATAATGACGATACGAGTTCCAACTGTTACGGTTTAGTTGCATCGGCGCGAGATGCTGCGATCGCCCAAGATATTACAATTAACGGTTTGCCGATTTTAACAGATGTGGGCAATCTTGATGGATATTTCCAAGATTATGCGATCGGTGGTGAGGATACATTTATTCAAGCTGCGGCTAACTTTGGTGATTTTGAGACAGCAGTGAAGGCAAAAATTAAGCGGGAAATTCAGAATACAGAACCCGATCCCGATCCTCAACCCGATCCCGATCCTCAACCCGATCCCGATCCTCAACCCGATCCCGATCCGATCCCAGAATCTGTACCAGAACCCACCATGACATTAGGATTAATCTTACTTGGACTGGGTGCAGGGGGTTCTTTTCTCAAGAAAGGCGATCGCGCTTAGAAGAGAAGTAATGCCAATACAAATATTTACCAAATCTGCTTTGCTGAGGATATATTCCCATCCCTTCTGTAGCGACGTTTCAGGCAACGTCGCTACAGGGTTTCAGGCGATCGCCTCTCCAAGGCCAAACTAAATTTTTTATCATATCCTTGACAATCCCACAAATAATTGTTACATTAGTTTACATAACCAGTTACAAAACTATACAATCAGTTACAAGGAGAGTTCATTATGACTATTTTATTTGCATTCTTAATAATCGGTTGGGTTGCTGCAGCCGCTTTAGGAACCCAGGCTTATTTCCGAGGAGAACAAAGTAAGCCTATCCACGAACGGAATTGGAATTCTGAGGGCTTTGAAGTTGCGGCGAAAACTGTCACGGGTCGCGAAACGGACTATAACGATCGCATTCCCGCTTATGGTTTGGATGCTTACGGTAGCAAGGCGATCGCCAATTCCTAATCTCAATCGATCTTCAATTTATTTTCATCTCGAATGATAGTTAGGGTGCAAATTTGCACCCTTTTTTTTGCACCCTTTTTGTTCTAATCTTTGGCGATAACTTTCAATGTTTTTAACGTCGGATCGCTGCATCCTTCAATATTAATTGTCGTCCCTAAAGTGCGAAATTGTTGTAGGCGATCGAGGACAGAGAGAGAAATTGCTTCCCCCGGCATTAATAAGGGAATGCCAGGTGGATAAGGACAGACTAATTCTGCACTGATGCGATCGCCAGCGCGATCGAAAGCGACGGTTTCTGTGGGGGCAAAATATGCCTCTCGGGGGGAGTGTGGGGGGATGGGGGAGTGTGGGGGGATGGGGGAGTGTGGGGAGGGTGGGAGGATGGGGGAGATGGGGGGTTGGCGATGCTTTTGGTCTAGGATTTGGTAGGCTTTGATGAGGCGATCGCCATCTTCTTTGGTATTGCCAAAAGTAAGCACGAAAGTTACATATTGTAGTTCGGGTAATTCTGCTGTTACCCCCAATTTTTTGTATAGGATTTCATCGGCAGCAAAACCTGTTAATCCTAATTGGGTTGCATCGATCGCGATACGAGTGCGATCGAGGGTTGCTTTTGTGGGTTCAAAAATAACAAGATTGGGGATTTTGGCAAGGCGATCGCGTACCTCTTCGGCTAAGTTTAGGGCATTCTCCAATAATTCTTCTCCTTGGGTTGCCATTTGATGCCGGGCAGCATCCAAGGAAGCTAATAAAATATGATTGGGACTGGTAGACTGAACCAAACGTAGGGCATTAGTAATGCGATTGGGGGAAATGCGATCGCCTTGTAAATGTAACATGGATGCCTGGGTCATGGCCCCAAGCGTTTTATGGGTAGACTGTACGGCAATATCAGCCCCTAAAGACAGTGCCGACGAGGGTAAATTAGGATGGAAGGCAAAATGCGCCCCATGTGCTTCATCAACTAACAGGGGAATATTGTATTCATGTACGAGGGAGGCGATCGCCCCCAAATCTCCACAAATTCCGTGATAGGTGGGATAAACCACCATTACAGCTTTCGCGTCGGGATGCTCTTTTAATGCCGCTTGGAGAGTATCGGGAGTAATACTTGTTGCTAAATTGCGATCGCATTCTGGAGTCACAAAAATCGGTATGGCACCAGAAAGAACCAGCCCCGATATTGCCGATTTATGTACATTGCGAGGCAGAATAATTTTATCTCCTTGTCCGCAAGTTGCCAAAATCGCCGCTACTATTCCTGATGTAGACCCATTGGCCAAAAACCACGTTTGTCTAGCCCCAAATGCCTCTGCTGCAAGTTCTTGGGCTTCTCGCATGATTCCTTGAGGAGGAAACAAACTACCAAATTCCGGCAATTCTGGCAAATCTGCCCGAAATACTTCTCTTCCTAACCAATTGCTTAATTGAGTAGAAATCCCTTGTCCTCTTTTGTGTCCTGGAACGTAAAAAATTGAAAGCGACTCTTGAGAAACCGCTTTTATTGCATCGATTAGAGGTGTTTTTGTTTGGTCGAGAGCCATTATTTTAATCGGGATTTCAAGAATCTCTCGATCATCTTATCTCAAGAGGGACTGTGAGAGAAATTTACATTAATTAATCGTAGAAACTATCCAGTTCTTTTGTTCTGGAAGAGTTTTATAGTTGTTCCTGTTTAAGTGCATAACCATACACGATAAAGCTGCTCCTGATTTCTCGAATTCTGATAAATCGAACAAAACAAGTTCGCGGTTTAATTTGGAGCAGAATTTTTCTAGAAAACTGAGTTTATCGCATTCTTTTTGATAATATTTATGCTGTTTATTTTCGAGAGTTTTTGAATTAGTTCCCACTAAAATATAGTTACCCAATATCAAAGCATTGGATGCAGCCACAAAAGCAATATGCTCATCGAGATCGTAAATATTAACATACTTTTCTAATTCTGTTTGCGTTTGGCGATCGAGTTTTTTTGTACAGGCCAGTACGCTATCCTCAGAAAGTGGCAATAGCAAACAATCTAAGTGATATAAATAAGGATCTTCCATGAGAATGGGTATTACCTTCATATCAAAAGACTTTTCAAACCATTCTAAAGCATTCTTAGACGTGCGAAGCCCATAAGCCCCACAATAAACATTATCCCGAATATATTTTAAATCTGCCTCTCCTTCAAAATATTCTGGTGCATCAATCACATTGGGAAATTTCATCAGTTTAAAAAATTCTCTACCGACTTCACTTTCATTGCGTCGAACTTCGGAATAATAATTAGAAATAACAACGGTAGGTTCGGATAAATGAGGAAGTACTATTCCCAAATTAGCAACGTAAGTTTGATCTTGAAGATCGGGATAACTGGGAAGTAAATAAACTAAAGCATTTTTGGAAATAAAATTATATAATTCCTGAAATTGAGAGAGTGCGAGATCAATATTTATCGTTCGTTCTTCTGGTTCGAGGGCATCGAGTATTTCTTGCATGATTTTGTTATTAATCACATCAGCAGACATAAAAAAAGGTACACTCATTAAAAAACAAGGACGCTTAGTATTAGAAATACAAAAGTTATTTGTATCCATATTAACTACCATTTGTTACTTCTCCAAAGATTTGAGATATTTATCTTCAGTTCCATAATATCAAGCTACAATATTTATGTCAATTGGATTTACAAAAACACACGAGAAAGTTAGGTAATATTTTTATAGAAACAATGAGCAATCACAAAACTATTAGCTGATTCTCTGAGAGTAGGTTGGTTTCGCAAGAAGATTTGAATTGTACGTACCAAATCAAGCCCAAAGCCCTATCAGACCAAAAGTAAGACATATAACTAGGAATTACGCATTAGCCCCCTAAATCCCCCAAATCTGGGGGACTTTGACTCCGGTTTCCCCTAGTCTATGGGTTTGACCTGCTCTCAAGTATTTTCAGAAACTATTCCTACTCCTTGCATTTGTCGATAAACGTCAAAAAAACCATTTGTAATATCTTGTTTTGCTTCGTCTGGAACTAAAATCGCGTGAGCTTTTGGCAGGTTATACCAAGGAATAGAAGGACAAATATGGTGAACTTGATGATAACCCTTGTTATGGCTGAAAAAATTATGAATCGGATCGATCCGCGATCGCGTTCCTGTTTTAGTGTTGTAGTGATCCTGAACTTCAGTCCAATAAAAAATGACACTATAGACAAAAATATAAGGAACGAACCAATAGAGTAGTAAAAAAGGCAAACATTCCAGCCAATAAAATATAAATAGAATTCCGAGCCAAAATATGCTAATTTCGATTTTATTTTGACTCGACATCAGCTTGATGTCATCCCATATAAACTGCAAAAGAAAAATAGGAGCAACAAAAAATGGTTTTATAAACCAAAGGAAAAACAATTTTTTTTGTGTTTTTGTAAATCCTAAACGTTCATACTCTTCTAAAAGAATATCCTTTTCAGTCATTAAATATTTATGGTGATTTGCGTGTTGAATCCGATACTCGTCAAGGGTTAAAAAAAATGGTAAAGCGTAGAGAAATCTTAGGCGATCGTTCCAACTCCTTGTCTTGAAAAGATTATAATGGGATGCTTCATGTAGAAGACTTTCTCCGATCGCAACCTGAAAGCAACCGATAAACCAAATGGCGAGGAGGGAAACAAACAAATTATTCACCCAGTAACTAAAAATTGCGATTAAAAAAATAGCCCCCCAGTCTTTGGCTAGGGCTAACAGTCCTTTTAAATCGCTGCGATCGATAAATTGATGAGGTTGAGGGTCGATCGATTGAGTCTCTTTCATAAAAATAAATTACCTTGAATAATTGCCGATGCCGATAAGACTTTATCTTATCGGCACTGTCAACACATATTCTCTCTGTAGTTGATCGTCAGATTGCAATTATATAATACTCTTGAGTTTGTTGTCCAAGTCTAGATATATGAATTTCTTATCAATTGTCATAGAATTCATTTTTAGATGTGCGTCGGCGAGGAATGCTACAATCTTAATTTTAAAGCAAAATCCCAATCGAGAGGATTTTCTCTGAGGTAAAGACACCTAAATCAAAGCTCATGATTATCGATCGCTTATCTCCGGACGGGTTAACACCTCTATGGAACAAAATACAACTAGAATCGGCATCAGACAAATGCTCATTACCCGACTGGGTTCACAAAAGTTATGAAGCATTTATCGAAACAATACATCAAGATAATTTTCCCTGTTTTTTCGGTACTTTAGCCGAACAAAAAAGGATGATTCGCTATGCGATCGCCCCCTCTTTGACAACTTCAGAGAGTTTCGATCATATTCTTGAAGCCGTTTATAGCTATCTAGAAGAAGAACGCAATTTAACAGCAAATGAGATCAACGAAAACTCACTTTTATTGAGTTTGGCTATCTTTTTTCCCTTGGAAGCAGAAGAATATTCTCTCGAACAATACGCGAAACAAATCTATGATTTTTTGAACGAACTGCACCGACGCGATCGCTTTCCCTGGCCTGAAGAGATTCCCACAGATCCAAACGATTCCGAATGGCGCTATTGTTTGGGAGGAAGGAGTTTATTTGTCAATATTAGCACCCCAGCCAATCGCAAGCGACGATCGCGTAACTTAGCCCCCGGTTTAATCGCAGTAATCAACCCCGATGACGTTTTTGAAAGAGTCTGGAAGCGTTGGGGAGAAGATCCCCGACACAATATTTACAAGCGTATGGAAAAATACGATCGCATTCCTCCTTCTCCTTTACTCTTACATCAAGAATCGGAATGGGAGCGAGATTTAATGTCTGCTAAACTGACTGTACTGAGCGATCGCAATGATGGCGAGTGCATATTTCCCTTTCACTACCATCCCGCTAACTCCAACCCCGGAGAATGTCCATTTCATTAATCTCCGCAAAGGAACAAAACTCCTCTTAATAAGCCAATTTAAAAATGCAGAAAATAATTGACGCAGATACTCGCTATCATTGGATCGACTGTCAGAGTCAAAAATCCTTTTTTCAAGAGGTGAATTCAGTTTTAAGGCAAAGTTATCCGCGTTTTTTAATCGAAGACCTGATTGATTTCCCGGAATGGCGCGATCTCCATTCCCTTTATCCAGAATTTCAATTTGGTTTGGTTGAAACGGCGAGTCAAAAGATGGTTGCACAGGGAAGTTGCTTACCGATTCCTTGGGATTGTTCCTTGGAAGAATTACCGAATACTGGATGTGATTGGATATTAACAACCGGTTTGCAGGGAAAAGAAAACAACACTCAACCAACAATTTTAGGAGGGGTTTCCCTGACCATTATTCCCGAATATCAAGGACGAGGTTTGAGCAAGTATCTTTTGGATTATATGCAGGAATTGGCTCGCTCCTGTCAATTCCCTGCTTTGATTTTGGCAGTACGTCCCACGCTTAAACATTTATATCCTCTGACTCCAATCGTGCGCTATATTCAGTGGAAAAATGAGGCAGGTTTGATGTTCGATCCTTGGTTGCGATTCAATCTCAAATACGGAGCAAAATTAATTGGGATATGCGATCGCTCGACTGAAATTATCGAACCGATTTCCTATTGGGAGAAAACAACTCAAATGCACTTTCCCGAAACTGGGAAATATATCATTCCGGGGGGAATCATCCCTCTAGAAATCGATCGCAAAACAAACCAAGGATACTACATTGAACCAAATATTTGGATCAGCTATCCAACCGCATAAATTGTCAACTATTCTTCAGCAAGTTTGTAAAAGAATATTAGCAACCAAAGGGGCTTCTGCGAGGAGTTAAGAAGGCTTGTATGCCAGAGTAGGGGATTATGAAACATGACTGTTTGTCTTGAAATATTGATGTCTACTGCGTCAGCGTGCGGTACGTGCATTTGTTCCTTTTTCGGAAATGGCCAGTGATGGCTTTTGGGGATGGCTTTCAAGATTGTGGCGTGTTCTTCCTCTCCCGAAAGAAAAAGCGTAACGCCGATCTTTGCTTGTGTATCGAGAATATCAGTATCTTGATGCCAGAGGGTATCCCCTTGTCCTCGACTGATGCGGAGTAGAGACCAGAATACCGGCTCAAGTTCGCAAGGACTTTGCAAGATTCCTTCCACGCGATCGATTAAAAAGGGCGATCGCGCCAATTTTTGAAAAGCAGTATATTCGCCCACGCGAGTGGACCACTCATCCCCACAATAAACACCTTCCACAATCAAAGGATCTTCTACGGGTACGGTTGTCTCTATTGTTTCTGCCTCGCGGCTCAAATCGTCAGCCAAGGAGGTAGGAATAATATCTTCTGCGATCGCATAGCCGTTTTCAGTAAAAGTGGGGTTTAGTGAATTCATTAACCTAAATCCTTTAGCGATGACTACCGATATGTTATCATAAACCGCACCCATTTTATTCCTTCATTTCATCTCTTAAAATACATTTAATTTTTATGGAATTTATTCAAGAAAAAACTTATTTAAAACTCAGAACGGAAATTAAAAGCACGCTTAATTTAGCTATTCCTTTAATTTTGACTCAATTTGCCGAAACTGCGATCGCCTTTGTCGATCTCATCATGATGGGATGGTTAGGGACTGAGATATTAGCGGCTGGGGGTTTAGGAGCCATTACTTTTGCGACGTTAATTTACATTAGTGCGGGATTATTTTACGGTTTGGGGGCGATCGCGGCAGTTGCTTTTACTCAAAAAAATATTGAAAAAATCCGTACATTACTCATTCAAGGACTCTGGATCGGTTTCATTTTTGCTGTACCGATCGCGCTATTGCTGTGGCATTTTGGTTCTATTTTAACCTTATTGGGTCAAGAAGAAAGAATTGCTCATTATGCAGAAATTTACTTGCGGGCAATTGTTTGGGGTTTGCCGGCTACTCTCGGTTTTATTGCTATTAAAGAGGTTGCAAACGCTTGCGATCGCCCCCAATTTCTAACTATTATTGCCGCGATCGCCGTTCCTATTAATGGATTGGCTAATTATACCTTCATGTTCGGTCATTTTGGCTTTCCTGCTTTAGGATTGGCGGGAGCGGGTTGGTCAAGTATCTTTGTCTTTTGGCTGATGTTTTTAAGCGGTATTGGATATCTGCAATTTCATCCCGATTTTCGAGAATATCGATTCTTCGATCGGCTTTGGTTCAGCGATCGTTCAACATTTTGGGAAATTTTAAAATTAGGCATTCCGATCGGCATTCAACTGGGTTCGGAGTTCGGAATATTTGCTTTCGTTGCCTTATTAATGGGATATTTAGGAACAGAAAATTTAGCGGCGCATGAAATTACCCTTTCCGTTCTGGATATCGCAATTATTATTCCCATCGGATTTTCCCATGCAACCGCCATTCGAGTCGGACAACAAAGTGGAAACCATAATCTAGAAGGAATTAAAACAACATTTTTAGTCGCGTTTCTTCTCAATACTGCGATCGCTAGTCTTATTAGTTTAGCCCTGTGGATTTTTGCGCCTCAAATTATTGCCATTTATTTAGATCCCTCCAATCTAGATAATATTGAAGCCACAAAAATCGCTTTATCTTTATTAAAAATCGCCACTTTTATTCAAGGAATTTATGGATTACATTTCATCGCGATCGGTGCATTACAAGGATTGCAAGATACTCTCATCCCCATGTGGATTAATATTAGTATTTACTGGGTTATTGGCTTGGGAGGCAGTTATTTTATTGCTATTATTTTACATCAAGGAGCGATCGGTGTTTGGTTGGCTTTGATGTTAGCTATAATCAGTTCTACAGGTATTCTGATCTGGCGTTTTTCCCAGATTCTCCCGAAACAAAAAGAGAATTGGTAGTATTATAATCTGTCTTGAATGACACTATTTCCCTTACCCAAGTTTACGTGCTTCAATCTCCATTTACTGTTGTTTTAATCATTCCCACAGGGATCGGTGCATCTATTGGCGGTTATGCAGGGGATGCGCTACCGGTTGCTAAAGCCTTTTCTCAAGTCTGCGATCGCCTCATTACCCATCCCAATGTTCTCAATGGCGCACAAATGTATTGGAATCTTCCCAATGCGCTTTATGTAGAAGGGTATGGTTTGGATCGCTTTGCTGCGGGGGAATGGGGACTGCAACCAGTTCGACAAAATCGCATTGGTTTGCTTCTCGATCGCGCGATCGAACCCGAATTGAGATTGCGCCACATTCAAGCCGCAGATGCCGCTAGAGCCACGTTAGGACTAGATTTGACCGATTATATCCTCACGGATGCTCCCCTGGGCGTAGAACTGCGATCGGCTTCATCGGGGGCAAGTTGGGGGACTTTAAATAACCCTGGTAGTTTATTGAGGGCAGCCGAGAAACTCATTCAAGAGGGAGGGGCAGAGGCGATCGCCGTAGTTGCCCGTTTTCCCGAAGAAACCGACAGCGCAGCCCTAGAAAACTACAGACACGGTTCGGGAATTGATGCTCTTGCCGGAGCGGAAGCTGTTATTTCTCACTTAATTGTTAGAAATTTTCGCATTCCTTGCGCCCATGCTCCTGCTTTATCTCCCTTACCTGTAGATCCGCAAGTTTCCCCTCGGGCGGCGGCGGAGGAGTTGGGTTATACTTTCCTTCCTTGTGTTTTAGTGGGCTTATCCCGCGCCCCTCAATTTATCGCGCAACCTCACACAAAAAACCCAACCCAGATTTGGGCGGATGAAGTCGATGCGATCGTCTTTCCTGCCGATGCTTGCGGGGGAAGTGCTATGCTCAGTTTAGGCAAAGCTCGGGCGATCGCGGTAGAGGATAACCAAACTGCGATGCGCGTCCCCCCAGAACCCTTGGGCATCAAAGCTCTTCGCGTTCCCTCTTATTTAGAGGCGTTGGGTGTATTGATCGCTTATCGAGGAGGAATCAATCCCGATGCTTTGCGCCCCGATAGCGTTAGATTACGTTGTCTCTCTTAATATAGCCTAAAATAAAATCCGTGAATCAATCCGAACCTCCTGAATTTGAACCTCTCACTCGCACTCAAGTTCTCATTGCGATGGCCGTGACGGCAATTATTTTGTTAGTTGTCGCTAAAGTGTGGCAGTCCCTTGGATCGGTGCGAATGTTAGCCCTACAATTTAATCTCAATGCGGTGTTATGGGGGTTGGGGTTAGCGGGTGCAATCTCGATCGCCAGCGCGATCGTGCATCGTCTCTGGCCAGCTTATCGACGCAGTGCTAATTATTATTTAGAGTTGGTGATTAAGCCGTTAATGTGGCCGGATTTAATTTGGTTGGGATTATTACCGGGTTTGAGTGAGGAATTATTGTTTCGCGGGGTTATGTTACCTGCCTTTGGGTTAAATATTGCGGCGGTAATTTTATCGAGTATTTTCTTTGGGGTGTTACATTTAAGCGGGATGCAACAATGGCCGTATATGATTTGGGCGACGATCGTGGGGGGAATATTGGGTTTTAGCGCGATCGCCACCGGAAATTTATTAGTTCCTATTGTGGCTCACGTGGTGACAAATTTTGTTTCTGGATGTTGGTGGAAGTCAGGAACTCACCGCTAACCCTCCGGGTCTAGCGGGAGCTTGAGGGAATCCTCAGCTCTAACCTGACCAGTCTCAGCGAGAAATCGCTACGTTATCTGGGTCAAGAAACCTACAAATACGTGCCAGTTTGGAGCTTCTTTCGTTAGTAATTAAACAGGTCTAAATGAGTTAAGCCAGTGTTGCTAACCTAACAAGCCCAGATAACATAGACGAGGCAAACATTACCCTAGTAATAGGAGTTAACCCATGCGGGTATTTGTATTAGACAAAAACAAGAAACCGTTAAATCCAACTCATCCTGCCAGAGCGAGAAAATTGCTCAAATTGGGGCGAGCTAAGGTGTTTAAACAGTTTCCCTTTACCATTATTATTCAAGACATAGAGGGAGGAGAAATTAATGAATGTCAGTTAAAGATAGACCCCGGTTCGAGAACGACAGGATTAGCAATTCTACAAGGAAACCGAGTGATTTGGGCGGCTGAATTGACCCATCGCGGACAACAAATTAGAGACAAATTAACTTCAAGACGACAGTTGAGAAGAGGACGACGCAGCCGCAAAACTCGGTACAGAAAGCCCCGTTTTCTCAATAGAAAACGTCCTGATGGCTGGCTTGCTCCCAGTTTAATGTCGCGAGTTCATAACATCCTGACTTGGGTTAAACGGCTTTGTCGAATCTGTCCAATATCGGGGCTTTCTCAAGAGTTAGTTCGATTCGATACTCAGGCATTACAAAACCCAGAAATCTCTGGTGCTGAATACCAGCAAGGAGAATTATTAGGGTATGAAGTACGCGAATATTTGCTTGAGAAATGGAACAGAAAATGCGCTTATTGTAGTGCAGAGAATATTCCCTTAGAAGTCGAGCATATTCAGCCAAAATCGAAAGGAGGAAGTAACCGAGTTAGTAATTTAACTCTGGCTTGTCATTCTTGTAATCAAATAAAAGGAAACCAAGAAATTAAAGACTTCTTGTCGGTTAAACCTAAGATTCTCAAAGGAATATTAGGACAAGCAAAAGCATCGTTAAAAGATGCAGCAGCAGTCAATTCTACCCGTTGGAAGCTGTACGAAGCGTTGAAGATAACGGGTTTACCTGTTGAAGTTGGTACGGGAGGATTGACTAAATTTAATCGCACTCGTCACAACTTACACAAAACCCACTGGCTCGATGCCGCTTGTGTTGGTAAATCAACCCCAGAGCAGTTAATTATTAAGGTTAAGAATCCGCTTTTAATTGCTGCTAAGGGTCACGGCACGAGACAGCGATGCCGTCCTGATAAATACGGTTTTCCCAAAGCACACGCACCTAAAGCGAAATTCTTTCAGGGTTTTCAAACAGGCGATATTGTTCGCGCATCTGTTCCCAAAGGAAAGTATGCAGGGAATTATGTCGGTCGTATTGCGATTCGATTTCGTCCTTCCTTTCGACTTTCTACTACAGGAAATAAACCTTTTGATGTTCACCCTAAATACCTACAAGCCATTCACCATGCAGACGGCTATGAATACAGCTTTAACTAATGACTCCCTTGGGTCGATTTTTGATGTTGGCGGCGTTTCCTCTCACCGCTAAACGCTTCGCGTTCTAACGGGAGTCCCCACGCCGCTTTTTTGATGCGAGCATCCTGATTTTTACGATATAACTTTTAAAACCAAACTTGACAAGCGATCGCGGTACAATTTCCATGTTAATTCCTCGGCTTTTTGGCGTGCTGCTTTGCCCATTTCTGCTAATTCTTGAGGATGAGCGTAACACCAAGCTAATTTTTCTTGAATGGCTTCTACATCGCGAATGGGAATAATAAACCCTTCTACTCCATCCGTAATAATATCCGATCCTCCTGCATTTTCTGTGGTAATAATGGGAATTCCGCAAGCCATTGCTTCTAATAAGACCAATGCTAACCCTTCTACTAAAGAAGGAAAAACAAAAACACTCGCCGAACTGTAATATTGATTCAAAGTTGCATGGGGAACCGAGGGAATATAGCGAAAATACTCTTGATATTGTCCCAAATAGCGATCGCCAAATTCATTCATTCCCACTAATAGTAATTCTGCATCGTGAAGGTTTAATTTTTGCCATGCTTGCAATAAATAATGAACTCCTTTTCTTGCTCCCACTCTCCCGACAAATAAAGCGCGAAATTGTTTATCTTGTTTAGGTTGGGGTTGAAAGTAGTCGTGGGGGGAACCAAAAGGAATGACTGTGATTTTATCTTTGCTAATTCCTGCATTTAAAAGCGATCGCGCCACAATGGTCGAAGGTACGATAATATGGTCAGCGAGGGAAACTTCCTGTTCTTTTCGCTCTAATTTCCTAGCAGGTTCTTGAATTGATTGCAAAGAAGCAGCTAAATCGGGAAATAATTCCGCTTCTTCTTGCTGAATTTGTTGACTTTGGCGATAAAATACGATGGGCAGATCGTAAAAGCATTTAATCCCTTGTTGTTTGGCGACGGAGAAGGTACTAGCAGCCCCATCCTCATAGGCGTAAACTCCTGTAAGTCCTTTGAGATGTTTTCTGGCTACTCGCCTGTCTATGGAGCCATAAACCCAATCGGCGAGACTTTGAGAATTTAACCCCAAAGAACGGTTTAAACCCGTGCGAAGTAAAGCAATTCGCAGGATTTCTTCGCGGGGATAGGTTTTTAAAAACCTGTTTTGAGGAGGAATCCAAATTCGTCGTCTCAACTCGCGATCGCCAGCCGGAAAGAACTTTTGCAAGATACGAGCCAAATTCCCATCAGGATTATAAGCCACAGAAGTAATAATTTCCTGAAGCATATCTATTTCCCAAAGGGCGATCGCCGCATTGCGTGCAAAAGGATTCCCTGTAGGATGAATTAGGGTAATTTTAGGATTCGTCATTGTCTTGTAAAACTTGCTGTTGTTCCCGCCAATTTTCAACCCGTTCCAGCCAAGGAAGTAGGAAAATAAAACTCGTATATAACCAATAATAAAGCCCAAAAGTATTGTGATAGACCATCTGATTGATAAATAAAATTGATTGAATTAGAACCCCAGATAAAGCTAAATCTCGTAAAAAAGGGCGTTTTAATCGTGTAAAAATTAAAAATAAAGTAATAATGAAACCTACTCTCATACCATACCATAAAAGGAAACCAATTGGACCTAATTCGAGCAAAACTCGTCCCATTTCTGGCTCAATATCAATAGGAGGAGGAATGCCAGGAGGTAAACTAAAAACAGTTCTTAAAGACCCGGCTCCAGCGTGAGTTGCTCCCGCACCATAACCATCGAGATCTGTTAATTTGATAAAATCAAAAGGTCCAATAAAACCCAAACGAATGCGTTCGCTTAAATCAGCATTGGAACTCATACGAGTCCAAAATGCTTCGAGAACTTGGCGAAACAAAATAACGGCAACACTGGCTGCGATCGCTAAAAAAGGAAGCAAACGACCCAACCAAAGAAAGATTTGTTCGGGTTTGCTTAAAATTCTAATACCATAATATCCAGCCATGAATAATACGGCAGCAATGACAGGTGTTCGCGATCCGGTCATAAAACAATTTAAAGTTAGTAGAAAAATTTGTACATAAGTTAATGCTCGCCAAAGGGTTGATTGTTTAATGGATAATAAAGGAATTAAAAGACCAATACAAGCAGAAAGATAACCTTGATAACTATTAAGATAAGAAAATGTTCCGGTAATTCTAACATTGCGCGTTCCTGCAAATCCAAAGGTTGCAATCGGTTCATTGCGTCCTGGAATATATTGATTGATGGGACTATTAATAGGGCTAAAAAACTGTACAATCCCTAAAATCCCAATAGGAATTAATAAAAATAAATGGTTGCGAAGAAAGATAAAAAGTTCTTCTTCTGAGCGAAATAAACTCGGCATCATCCAGATTAGAGGAGTATAGAAAAGATAGGATTTTAATCCTAAAATTCCGATAATGGGAGAACCAAGATTGGGATTAAATGCTTGAAAAATGCACCAACCCGAGGCAAGAATAATGGCAATATTTGTAAAATTATTTCTAATGGGAAATCTTGGTTCGCCTTGGGGGAATAAATAATAGCGAATATACGCACCCAATAAGACAAAATCTTTGAAAAAATAAATAAATTCACTCGCTTGGGGTAAAACCCATTTACGAATTGCTCCGTCAATGACGATAATAAAGAAAACTGCTTTAACCGATCTGCGCCAATCTCGAAAAGAAGCGTAGATAATGGTAAATAAAATGATTAATCCAACCAGAGCTTTGATCAAGAATAACCCTCCCTCGTCTGTTAATAGTTCGCCATAAATTCCATATTCATCGACTGGATTCGAGTTCCCCAAAGAAATATAATTATATTGTAGCGATAAATAAAGGAGCAATACGATAATTAGTAACCCAAGCGTAATTTTCACAGGAGAATCGCCTCAAGTCTCTGTAAGTATTTTTGCGCCACGATGTTTTTTTGATGGCGTTGTAAATGTGGTTTTGCATTGCTTCTGTACTTAGCAATTTTATCAGGATTTGTCAAGAATTCCGCTAATATTTTTGTTAATTTACCGCGATCGCCATTAGGAAAAGTCTCTCCACAATCGGCGATCGCGTCTTTTAAACCGCCTCCTTGAGAGCCAATGACAACACAACCGCAAGCAATGCCTTCTAAAGCGACAATACCAAAAGGTTCTTGCCAACGGGAAGGAATGACGAGAAATTGATGAGAATTGAGGGTTTTTGCCACTTCTGAAGGGGAACAAACTCCCAAAAAGCGAACTTGCGAAGCAATTTTTAATTGTTTTACTTGTTGTTGCAATTGTTCTTTATCGATGCCTTCGCCAATAATGGTAAGATGGGGAACGAGTCCTTGTTGCTTGAGATCGAAGAGAGAATCGAGGAGAAGATCGACCCCTTTATCTGAAACTAATCTTCCCACAAAAACCAATTCTTTCTCACGCTTAATTTCCGGCATTTCTCGGAAAATATCGTCTCGATAAGGGTTATGAATGACATGAGAAGAGACGGGAAGATGAGAGGCGATCGCCTCGCTAACGCAAATATTAGTTGCAAAACGAGTTACCCAAAGTTTGAGGCGATCGGCTGGAGCAATACTCCCATCGGGACGATTATACCAAGTATGATGGATGCAAACGAGGGGTTTGGGCTGTAACAACTCTAACCAAAGTCCTTTGAGGCTAATACAGCTTTGCAGGTAAATATCGCACCAGTGCATTAATTCTAATTGCTGTTTGGCGCTAGGCTGACGAAAGATTTCAAAAGGAAAGATTTTTTGTTCGCGATCGGGGGTTTGAGAGATTAATCTAACTTCTTGTCCCAATTGGACCCATTCTGTCGCCAGCATTTCTGTAACACTTTCCACTCCCCCTATACTGGGATAAAATAAGGGAGAATAAATTAAAATTTTCATGGCAGCGATACACAGAAGGGAAAGGGTACAATGAAAATAGCGATCGCCGCCCTAAAATTAGCAGCGAATGAATTCTTCGGCTCTCCTCATCTTTGACCCTACCATTAACTGGCGGGTTATTCGACTTTCTCAAATCCTTCCGGAATCGCTAAAGTAAAACTAGCAACTAAAAAATAGTCACAATTTCTTAACTAAATCCACAAAGTCCTATGTTTGAACATTTTGCAGACACCGCTATTAAAGCTGTTATGTTGGCGCAAGAAGAGGCTCGTCGCACGGGTCATAACTTGGTTGGTACAGAACAAATCCTCTTGGGTTTAATTGGCGAAGGTACCGCGATCGCCGCGCGAGTTCTCCGGGATATGGGTGTCACCCTCAAAGCCGCCAGAACTGCCGTCGATCGCTACATTGGCCGCGGTCCCGGTTACGCCCCACCGAACCTACCCTTCACCCCAAAAGCGAAAAAAATCTTCGAGCAATCCTTCGATGAAGCCAGGCAATTAGGACATACTTACATCGGCACCGAACATCTTTTACTAGCCTTGGCGAATGAAAAAGAAAGCGTTGCCATTAAAGTCCTACAACAACTGGGGGTCGATCGCGATGCCCTGCGTACAGAAATCCTGCGCCGTATGGGAGAAACTGCCGCTTCAGGGGTAGGGATGAATTCGGAAATGGGAGTCTTTGGCGGACCTCGGGAAAGCTCTACCCAATTAGCAGACTTTAGCACCGATTTGACCGACCTAGCTCGCAAAGGGAAACTCGATCCCATGGTCGGACGTAGCAATGAATTAGAACGAGTCCTGCAAATTCTCGGTCGTCGCACGAAAAATAACCCCGTTTTGGTGGGGGAACCGGGAGTGGGAAAAACGGCGATCGCGGAAGGACTGGCTCAACGTATCGTTCAAGATGATGTCCCAGCTTTGGTGAAAGGCAAACAAGTTATTGCTTTAGACATGGCTGCTTTGATGGCGGGAACTCGCTTCCGAGGGGAATTTGAAGAACGTTTAAAAACCGTCGTTGCAGAAGTGAAAAAAGCGGGCAATATTATTCTCGTCATCGATGAAATTCACAATCTCGTCGGCACCGGGGCGATCGGGGGAGGAGTCGATGCTGCCAGTATGCTCAAACCCGCTTTAGCGCGGGGAGAACTGCAATGTTTGGGGGCGACGACCCTGGATGAGTATCGCAAGCATATCGAACGGGATGCAGCCTTAGAGCGCCGTTTCCAAAAGGTGTTGGTGGGAGAACCTTCCGTGGCGGAAACCGTTGAGATTTTGCGGGGGTTGCGATCGAGTTACGAGAAACATCACCGCGTTACCATTACCGATAAAGCGATCGCCGCCGCGGCCAATTTCGCCGATCGCTACATTAACGATCGCTTTCTCCCCGACAAGGCGATCGATTTAATTGACGAAGCGGGATCGCGGGTGCGAGTGCGACATTCCAGACAGCAAAAATTTGCCCCGGAAGCGGAAGAAGTGGCTCAAATTGTCAATGAGGAGGAAATTGCTCACATTGTCTCTGCTTGGACGGGAGTTCCTACAATTAAACTCGCTGAAACCGAATCGGAAATGTTGCTTCACCTCGAAGCACAATTACACGAACGGGTAGTGGGTCAAGAAGAAGCTGTATCTGCTGTTGCTCGTGCCGTGCGGCGATCGCGAACGGGAATGGGAGGACGCGATCGCCCCATTGCCAGTTTTATTTTCTCTGGACCGACGGGAGTGGGGAAAACCGAACTTTCTAAAGCCTTAGCCACCTTTCTTTTTGGTTCGGAAGATCATTTAATTCGCATCGATATGTCGGAATTAATGGAAGGACATACAACCTCTAAACTCATCGGTGCGGCTCCCGGTTTTGTCGGCTACGAGCAAGGGGGACAACTCACCGAAGCCGTGCGCCGCAAGCCTTATTCTATTGTTTTATTTGATGAGATTGAGAAGGCACACCCCGATGTTTTTAATTTACTCTTGCAAATGTTAGATGACGGACATTTAACTGATTCTAGCGGGCGCAAAGTAGACTTTAAAAATACCCTGATTATTATGACTTCCAACCTCGGCTCGAAGGCGATCGAGAAGGGAGGAGCGGGTATGGGTTTTGAATTAGTGGAGAATGCAGGAGAGGCTGAATACCAACGCATCCGCACTAAAGTCACGGAGGATTTAAAACAATATTTCCGTCCCGAATTTCTCAATCGCATTGATGAAATTATTGTTTTCCGTCAGTTAACCAAGCCAGAAGTGACGGAAATTGCCGATATTTTATTGCGGGAAGTGCGCGATCGCCTCCAAAGCCAACAAAACATTGATTTAGAGGTAACAGAAGCCTTTAAGGACTTAGTGGTAGGAGCCGGATACAATCCCAGTTATGGTGCAAGGCCTCTCCGTCGCGCCATTACGCGGTTTCTCGAAGATAGTTTAGCAGAAGCCATTCTCACTAAAGAGGTGCAAGCTGGCGATCGGGTTGTCGCCGACGTAGACGACGATGGTAAAGTGAAGGTGAATCCCAATCAGGCATTGCAGGCATTACAAGCTGTTTAATAGTTAATAGCTAACGCCTTCATTCCTTGACCCAAAACCCGCGATCGGTTCTCCTCTTACTTTACCTGTTCCGGTAGGTCGCAATTTAGTAGCCTCGATCGCGATCTTACGACATACTGCAACGGTTTGCCTGAGCGATGGCAAGCGATTGCATTTCCGAAAAAGGTAAGATGGAGCGATCGCTACTTTAGGGGCAATGCAAAGCATTAATTTACCAACTTGGATCACCATTTCCCGACTTTTGGGAGTTCCTTTTCTCTTCTTTTTTCTCCAAGATCCCAGCGATCGCCATCGTCTGATTGCCTTGGGAATTTTTCTCCTCGCAGCAGGGACAGACTGGTTAGACGGCTATTTGGCTCGTAAACTCAATCAAGTCAGCGACTTGGGCAAATTTCTCGATCCCTTAGTTGACAAATTATTGGTTTTTGCCCCCTTCCTGATTTTGCTGCAATGGGGTGTTATACCCGCATGGGGGGTATTTTTGATCTTGGCACGAGAAATGGCGATCGCCGGCTGGAGAGTCAATCAAACCACCATTTCCGGTGCCAATATCTGGGGTAAACTCAAAACCGTCGTGCAAATCGCCGCTATCTCTTGTTTAATTGCCCCTTTACCGGAAACTTGGCAATTTTGGACGCTTTGCCTCTTTTGGTTAGCAGTGGCACTAACATTAATTTCAGGTTATTTGTATATTTTTCCATCGACAATTGGAGTGGATAAGCTATCTATCCTTCAAGTTAAGTCCAAAAAAACTTAAATATTTTGTAATATCTCAAACAGTAGAAATTGAAAGAATCCAAAACAAGGAACAGGTTTTGTATTCCTCGCTACAAAAGAAGGCGAACCCTAGCAGTAACATACACACCTCGACGCTTTATTTTTTAAAGCGCGATCGCATTCCAAAGAGAGGTAGATAAAACGACTATGATCAATCGACTAGGACGAAGAAAATTCTTATTATATGGTTCTGCGGCTTTAGGAACGAGCATATTGCTCAAAGCCTGCACGACTGAAACTGAAGGTTCTTCAGAAGACTCTAAAGAAGAATCTACAGAAGAATCTACAGAAACATCTAGTAGCGAAGATACGATTAAAGTGGGAATTCTCCACTCTCTAAGCGGCACAATGGCCATTAGCGAAACCACAGTGGTCGATGCTGAGAAATTAGCAATTAAGGAAATTAATGAGTCTGGTGGTGTTCTCGGCAAACAAATTGAAGTTGTCGTAGAAGACGGAAATTCTGACTGGCCGACATTTGCAGAAAAAGCCGCCAAATTAATCGACCAAGATAAAGTTGCCACGATCTTTTGTTGTTGGACTTCAGCCAGTCGTAAAGCCGTTTTGGATGTTTTTGAATCCAAAGATCATATGCTTTGGTACCCCGTTCAATACGAAGGTCAAGAATGTTCTAAGAATATCTTCTACACGGGGGCAGCCCCCAATCAACAAATCGAACCTGCCGTCGATTGGTTATTAGAAAATAAAGGCAAAAAGTTCTTCTTGGTGGGTTCGGATTATGTCTTCCCTCGCACTGCTAACACGATTATTAAAGAACAACTCAAAGCCAATGGTGGGGAATTAGTGGGTGAAGATTATTTACCCCTTGGCAATACAGAAGTAACGCCAATTATTACCAAAATTCAAGCCGCTTTGCCGGATGGTGGAGTTATTTTTAACTCTTTAAACGGAGACAGCAATGTTGCCTTCTTCAAACAGTTGCAAGGTGCAGGACTTACTCCTGATAAATACCCGGTCATGTCCGTCAGTGTAGCAGAAGAAGAAGTTCGGCAAATTGGTCCTGAATTCCTCAAAGGTCACTATGCTGCGTGGAACTATTTCCAAACTGTTGAGAGTCCTGAGAATGAAAAATGGGTTAAAGATTTTAAAGCCGAATATGGCGAAGATCGCGTGACCAATGACCCCATGGAAGCTGCCTACATTATGGTTTATTTGTGGAAGCAGGCTGTTGAAAAAGCAGGCACCGCAGATGACCTCGAAAAAGTTCGCGCTGCGGCGATCGGGCAGGAATTTGACGCACCGGAAGGCAAAGTCACTATGAATGCCAGTCACCACATCTCTAAAACAGTACGAATAGGCGAAATTCGTGAAGATGGATTGTTTGACATTGTTTGGTCAACAGACGGTCCCATCGATCCCCTACCGTGGAATCAATTCGTCCCTGAAACTAAAGGTTATGGGTGCGATTGGAGCGATCCTGCAAAAGGCGGTAAGTATAAAATAGAATCGTAATTTCTCTCGTAGGGACGTTAAATTTAACGTCCCTTCACCAGTCAGCAGTTATTGGGGTTGGTAAGTATTCATTCTTTTGCGGTCGTCAATTTATTAATAATTGAAAAGTGTTGCAACTATTTTTTGGATTATTTAATGGGATTAGCATTGGCTCAGTATTGTTAATTGCTGCATTGGGTCTTGCTGTTGTATTTGGACTCATGGGCGTGATTAATTTGGCTCATGGAGAACTCATGATGTTGGGGGCATACACGACGTTTGTGGTGCAGAATATCTTCAAAATGTTAGGCGATCCTTGGTTTGGTGCTTATATTTTTGTTGCTTTACCTGTAGCATTTATTGTCGCGGCTTTGGTGGGACTTGCCCTAGAAAGGGGAGTCATTCGCTTTCTCTACGGACGACCCTTAGAAACACTTTTGGCAACATGGGGAGTGAGTCTAATTTTACGCCAGTTTGTCCGCAGTGTTAATGGAGTTTTAGCGATTGGACTGGTTGTTTTTTGCTTATTATTTTTCGGCGCTTGGGTCTTACTCAGTCGTCGTCTCGATTGGCAAAAAATTCGCAATGGTGCATTAAGTATTCTGGTATTTCTTTCCGGGGGAATTGCTACAGTGACGGGCTTTTTATTAAGCAGTCAAAAGGCTTTAGCAAAACCGTGGTTTAGTGCTAGAAATGTTGATGTTACTGCCCCTGCTTGGTTGCGAGGAGGTTTTCCTATTGGGAATTTTCAAATTCCTTCTGCCAGAATTTTTATTATCATTTTAACGATCGCCTGCATTGTCGGAATTTATCTATTTTTCAATCGATCGAATTGGGGGTTACGAATTCGTGCGGTGACGCAAAATCGCGAAATGAGTTCTTGTTTGGGGATCCCTACTAATCAAGTTGATGCCTTAACTTTTGCCTTGGGATCGGGACTCGCAGGAGTTGCAGGAGTGGCGATTACTTTACTCGGTTCCGTTGGTCCCAATACCGGACAAAACTACATTGTAGATACCTTCATGGTGGTTGTCGTTGGTGGAGTGGGTAATTTATTGGGTGCTATTGTTGCGGCTATGGCGATCGGAACCGTAACTTATTTGGTCGGATCGGGGACGATCGCGGCAATCTTTTCCCAAAACTCAGCCTTGCAAGGCATTTTTGATTTCTTCACCTTTTTTGCAGACAGCAGTATGGCAAAAGTGATGGTGTTTGCCCTAATTATTACCTTTTTGCAATTCAAACCTGCCGGAATTTTTCCTCAAAAAGGACGAACGGCTGAACTTTAAAGAAAAGCCTGAATGCTGAATTGTAAAGGAATTAATTAAAATGATCAATCTCGATAAAGGTACGGTTATTAAACGCCAGAAAAAGCGTAAATTCTGGATTGAAGGGATAGCGATCGCGGCGATCGGTCTCATTTTTTGTTTGCTTCTGCCTGCAATTTTGCCCGAATTTCGCCTGAAGCTATTAGGACGCTTTTTGTCCTTGGCGATCGTTGCTTTGGGAATCGACTTGATTTGGGGTTATACGGGGTTATTAAGCCTAGGACATGGCATTTTCTTTGCCCTGGGTGGTTATGGGTTGGCCATGCACCTGAAATTGCAATTACCGGAAGGGCAAATACCGGATTTTTTCACTCTTTATGGGGTTGACAAATTGCCTTTTTTCTGGTATCCATTCTATTCTTTTCCGGTTACTTTAATTGCGATCGTTTTAGTGCCAACAATTGTCGCCGGATTATTAGGCTATCTCGTTTTTCGCAACCGGATTAAAGGGGTTTATTTTTCCATTTTAACCCAAGCGGCTTTGTTGGTTTTCTTTAACTTTTTTAATGGACAACAAAAGCTCATTAATGGCACAAATGGATTAAAAACTGATACGGAAACATTATTTGGAACAGTAGTCAGTTCATCGGGGATGCAATTAGCCTTTTATGAGGTGACAGTCTTATCAGTTCTGATTATTTATTTACTCTGTCGCTGGCTGACAAGCGGACGTTTTGGACGCATTTTAATTGCTATTCGCGATGATGAAAACCGAGTGCGCTTTTCTGGCTACGATCCCACGGGTTTTAAGGTGTTGGTTTTTGCAATTTCTGGGGGCATTGCTGGAGTTGCAGGAGCATTATATACCGTTCAATCAGGGATTATTACGCCCAGTTTTATGGAGGTTGCTTTCTCCATTGAAATGGTAATTTGGGTTGCTGTTGGGGGACGCGGTACATTAATTGGTGCAATTATCGGGACATTATTGGTAACATTTGCACGAACTTTATTAAGCGAACAATTTCCAGAGGTTTGGTTATTTTTCCAAGGCGCATTATTCTTATTGGTAGTCACGGTACTACCGAATGGAATTGTCGGTTGGGTGAAATCTTGGGGCTGGGAAAAACTGCGATCGCTATTAGGACTTGAAGACCCAATGGTTACCTATCCTAGTTTAGAAAAAGATCCTCTTGTCCAACAAGAACGAGAAGAATTGGAATCCGTACAAGATAATCAGAGGTAAACAAAATGGCAGCAAAAATATTAGAGATTGATAATTTAACAGTTAGCTTTGATGGATTTAAAGCACTGAATAATCTTAACTTCAGTATGGATACGGGGGAGTTGCGCGTCATTATCGGTCCCAATGGTGCCGGAAAAACAACATTTTTAGATGTTATTACCGGTAAAGTTCAACCCACAGAAGGAACAGTACGATTTAAAGGGAAGAATTTACGAAAAATTGCCGAACATCATATCTCTCGTTTAGGCATTGGGCGCAAATTTCAAACCCCTCGAGTTTATCTTAATTTATCAGTTCGAGAGAATCTAGATTTAGCTTGCAATCGCCAGAAAAATGTTTTTGCAACGCTGTTTCAACGTCCTCCAGCGACAGATAAGCGGAATGTTTTTGGCTTATTAGAAACTGTTGGTTTAACTGCTAAAGCCGATCTGAAGGCCGATCTTCTTTCTCATGGGGAAAAACAACGGCTAGAAATTGGGATGTTAGTGGCTCAATCTCCAGAGTTACTGTTAGTTGATGAACCGGTTGCAGGGTTAACTGATGAAGAAACCGAAAATGTCGGTAATTTACTCTTAGCTTTAGCAGAAAGTCATTCTATTATCGTCATTGAACACGATATGGAGTTCGTGCGTCAAATTGCCCGTCAAGTGACTGTTTTACACCAGGGTTCGGTATTGTGTGAAGGTAATATGGACCGTATACAAAATGACCCTCGGGTTATTGAAGTGTACTTGGGTCAAGTGCCTTCTATTGGCGAAAAAGAAATGATTATGTTGCGAATTGCTGCATCAATGGCTTGGGCAGATGGTAATATTGCACCAGAAGAAATTGATGTAATTTTAACCCGCTTAAGTCGTCAATTTGCGGATGATGAGCAACAACAAAAAGAATTACAACATGAATTGCAAGATTATTTGGGGACGAATATTGCGATCGCCAATTTAGTGCCTCAACTGGAGACTGTTGCAGAACGAGAAATAGTGCTAAAACTTAGTTATGAAATCATTAGTTCTAGTGCAAGAATTCCTAGTGAAGATTTAATTAATGAGGAAGAGGCGATCGCTTATGCCAATTTAGTCAAACTCCTCGAATTACCCGCAGAAACTGTCAAACGCTTAGAAGCAGAAGTTCAAGCAATGTCGAAATCTTAAACTAATCCATTCTCATTACCCATTATTGATTAGCCAATGTTAAATATTTCTCAACTCAATGTTTACTATGGAGAGAGTCACATTCTCCGCAATGTCGATCTCAATGTTACAGCCGGACAAATGGTCTGTTTGATTGGACGGAATGGTGTCGGGAAAACGACATTATTAAAAACCATTATGGGGCTACTTAAACCGCGTCTGGGAACAATTAAATACAAAGGAGAAGAGATCGGCAAAAGAACTACCGATCGCCGTGCTAAAATGGGGATCGGTTACGTCCCTCAAGGTCGAGAAATTATTCCTCGCATTACGGTTAAAGAAAACTTGCTCTTAGGACTAGAAGCGCGTCCTCAAGGCAGAAAAGGTAAGCAAGATATACCCGACCATATTTTTGAGTTATTCCCGGTCTTAAAGACGATGTTAAGCCGCATGGGAGGCGATTTGAGTGGAGGTCAACAGCAACAACTGGCGATCGCGCGGGCTTTGATGGGAGAACCGCAATTATTGCTTTTAGACGAACCTACAGAAGGGATTCAACCTTCGATTATTTTAGAGATTGAAAATGCGGTAAAAGGAATTATTAAAACAACAGGAATTTCAGTGCTTTTAGTCGAACAACATTTACATTTTGTCCGTCAAGCCGATCGCTATTATGCCATGCAAAAAGGTGGTATTGTGGCATCGGGAAGCACTAGCGAATTGAGTCAAGATGTGATTCAACAATTTTTGGCTGTTTAATTTTTGCTCTTTTAATCGCGATCGCCTTCTTCTTCCTCAGTAAAATCAACTCCTTCATAAAGATCCCTAAAAGCAATCTCAAACTCGAGGGAATTTAAGGCGATCGCGCTTTCTTTCCCTGTATATTCACTTAAAACCCATTGATCCGCATCGTTTTTCACATATTGCATGGCATAAAATCGTTTTTGATCAATTAAAATATATTCCTTCATCTCTGGGATCGATCGATAATATTCAAACTTATCTCCGCGATCGTAATTCTGGGTTGATTTGGATAAAACTTCGACAATTAACATCGGATTCATAACCGTTGTTTTACCTTTACCCATATAAACAGGTTCCTCTTGAATAACCATTATATCGGGATAGGTATATTGACGATAGGAAGGAATCCAAAGTTTAACATCTCCCATATAGATACGATAGGGTTTCTTTCTCAGTGCTAATTTAAGATAAGCGGCAAAATTCAAGGAAATCTCATTATGATTGGTTGTTCCACCTGCCATCGGTACGATTTCTCCATCTCGATATTCGCTTTTAAATTCCGCTTGTTCTTCCAATTCTAAATACTCTTCTGGAGTATAGTAGTGCGTTTTAATTGCTGTTACCATGAGTTACTTTCCCAGCTAATGCGATCGCTTTAAAGTTATCTAATGACATTATAAAGTAAATCTATCTGCGATCGCCTTCTTCTTCCTCAGTGAAATCAACTCCTTCATAAAGATCGCTAAAAGTAATCTCAAACTCGAGGGAATTTAAGGCGATCGCGCTTTCCTCCCCTGTATATTCACTTAAAACCCATTGATCCGCATCATTTTTAACATATTGCATGGCATAAAATCGTTTTTGGTCAATTAAAATATATTCCTTCATCTCTGGGATCGATCGATAGTATTCAAACTTATCTCCGCGATCGTAATTCTGGGTTGATTTGGATAAAACTTCGACAATTAACATCGGATTCATAACCGTTGTTTTGCTTTTATCTGTATAAATTGGTTTCCCTTGAATAACCATTATATCAGGATAAGTAAATTGACGATAGGAAGGAATCCAGAGTTTAACATCTCCCATATAGACGCGATAGGGTTTCTTCTTGAGGAAAAACTTGAGATAAGCATAAAAATTCCCAGCAAGTTCATTATGATTGGTTGTTCCACCTGTCATGGGGACAATTTCTCCATCTCGATATTCATTTTTAAATTCCGCTTGTTCCTCCAGTGCTAAATATTCCTCTGGAGTGTAGTAGCGAGTTTTAATTGCAGCAACCATGAGTCCCTTTCCTAGCTAATACGATCGCTTTGAAATTCTCTAATGATATTGTAAACCAAATTTAGTTTTCTTGCGCTTTTTTTCGTTCTGCTAATTGTAAGCAAATGCGATCGTGAACTTCGCTAGTAATGGGATAGAAATAAGTCAGAATCATTCCCAGAATCAAAAATAAGGCTGGTAAAGGGGCGATCGCAAGACGAATAGCAAGAAGTGCGCTTTCAGGTTGAATGGGAATCGGTTGTCCTGGTAAACGTTCGATAAAACCGGCAAAATCCAAGGATTGACCAACAATTAATAAGGCCAATGCTAGACCGAGTTTTTGCAGTAAAACCATAAAACCATAAAAGATTCCCTCTCGTCTCTGGCCTGTTTTTAACTCATCCCATTCAATAATATCCGGCATCATCGACCAAGGAATTAAATAAGCAACAGAAACTCCAATTCCAGCTAAAACTGCACAGAAATATAATAAGCCAGCTTGACCGGGTTTAACGATAAAAAGAAGTGCTTGTTCGACTAACCAAATGGACGATCCTAAAAAATAAACCGTTTTCTTTCCGAAGCGATCGCTAACTTTTTTCCAAACAAATAACATCCCTAAAGCAGTTCCTTGAATGGCGATCGCAACCAGAGGAAAATCGCCTTCTTTCATCCCCATCCAACTAACCACAAAGTAAATCATAATTGAGGCCACCAGTTGCACAGCTAACCACGAAAATAAATAAATACCAATGAGATAAAGAAAAGGCTTGGTACTTAAAACAATCTTTAACTGTTCCCCAAAAGGAATTGAGGGAATATCTTGAGCAAGCGATCGCGCTTTAATGGCATTATCATCTACTAAATGTTGTTCGGGTTTAGAAACAATTAATGTCCAGCCAAAAGCAACGATTAAAACTCCTAAAGATAAACCCGAAACATTGATGAACAAATTAATATTTTTGGTAAAGAAAGCAACAGAAATAAAGGCAATGAAACCCAAACCCCCAAACATGAGAATTTTGCCAACAGTTTTACGTCTAGAAAGAGTAAGTAAGGGTTTTGCACCGCGTTCTTGAATGCGAAATGTACACCAAAAAATAGCGATAGTCGAGACTAGAGAAGCAACTAAACCTAACAAGAAATACTGAGTCAAAGGATCGTCAGGATAAGACCCAAAAACAATTTGTGCTAAAATCAAAGAAAAAATACTTCCCCCAATCGAAAATGCCATACGAAAACTATTTAAACCCGTGCGTTCGTTGTAGTTTTGAGTTAATTCTGGCGTGAGTGCTGTATAGGGCAAATTAACAGCAGTAAACGCTAAATTAAACAGAATAGCAATGAGAATATAATAGGTGAATAAAAACCAAGTATTGAGATTAGTATTGTCGCTAAAATGAGGGACTAACCACTGTAAGAGAAATAAAAGTCCAAAAGGAATTGCACCTCCTAACATCCAGGGAATGCGTCTTCCCCAAACCGTGCGAGTGCGATCGCTTAAAATCCCCGTCAACGGATCGTTAATAGCATCAGAAATCTTCCCGATCGCCAAAATCAAACTAGCTAAACCCGCCGACAATCCGGCCACATTAGTAAAGAAATATAACAGGAAAAAGACCAGTATATTAGCAGTAACAGCAGAACCTAAATCTCCCGCACCATAGGCCAATTTAGTTGAAAAATTTAGCTTTTCCGCTTCAGGAGGGCGATCGCCTTCTCCTCGATCCTCGGGACTCGAAATATTGTTCACGATCGTTTCTCCAATGTTGTAGGGTTCTTTTTTAACAGGAAAAGTTCCAAAAAAACAGATTTGTGCTTTAAAATTAGCAATAATTTCATAAGTTGTAACATTATTTGTCCCTCAATCCTCATCTACCTATGCCGGAAATGTATGTGTCTTGGTTGGAGTACCGCGAAACTATTGAACGTTTAGCCGCCAAAATTTATCGCTCGGGTTGGCAATTTGATAGTATTGTTTGTATCGCGAAAGGAGGGCTGCGGGTGGGAGATTTACTATGTCGCTTATACGATCGCCCCCTTGCCATTCTTTCCGCGATGTCCTATCATGGCGAAGAAAATCGCTTGCGTGGAGAAATTGCCTTTTCCCAACATCTCTCGATGACTGCATCTTCATTAGGCAGTCGCGTGCTATTAGTGGACGATCTGGTGGATTCTGGGGTGAGTTTAATTGAGTCGGTGAAATGGTTGCAGATGAATTGTGCAGAGATTGAGGAAATTCGTACAGGTGTTCTTTGGTATAAAGAATGTTCCGCGATCGCGCCAGATTATTATGTGAGTTATCTTGCAGATAATCCTTGGATTCATCAACCTTTTGAATACTACGAAAAATCAACGGTTGAGGAGATTGCTAATCAATACGAGGTTATGGCAATGGTGGAATCATAAAGCAATGGTTTAGAAGCCTGAGTTAAAAGCAAAAAAGACGAATTCAGATAAGTGAAAATAATGAAAGCCATTGGTTACACAGATGCAGGTCCGATCGCGGCAGAAAATGCCCTAATCGAGTTTGAAACGGACATTCCCCAACCTGGCACGAATGACCTACTCGTAGAAGTTCGCGGGATATCGGTCAATCCAGTTGATGTTAAGGTGCGAGGAAAGGCACAACCCGAGGGTGAACCTCGTATCCTTGGCTTCGACGCTGCCGGAATTGTGAAAGAGGTGGGTTCCGGGACTACCCGATTCCGTCCTGGTGACGAGGTGTTCTACGCAGGGGACATCACTCGCCCTGGTACAAATGCCTCATTTCACGTTGTTGACGAACGCATCGTGGGTCGCAAACCCTCATCCCTCGGTTTCGCGGAAGCTGCGGGAATGCCCCTAACCGCGATTACAGCTTGGGAAATACTGTTCGATAGCCTTAAACTCAAGGAGGGTGAGGGCGAGGGGGAATCACTGCTGATCGTCGGTGGTGCCGGGGGTGTGGGGTCGATTTTGATCCAACTGGCCAAGAAACTCACAAAGCTGAATGTTATTGCAACAGCATCGCGCTCTGAAACGCGAGAATGGGTGAAAAAGATGGGTGCAGACTATATTATCAATCATCGCAATCCCCTCGATGAAGAGATGAAGACTCTGGGGATTTCGCCGCGCTATGTTGCCTCTCTCACCCATACAGAACAACATTTTAAGGCGATCGCAACTTTAATTAAACCGCGCGGTCACATCGCCCTAATTGATGGACCCCAATCCCTCGATATCGTTTCCCTTAAACCGAAAGCCCTCTCAGTAAGTTGGGAATTTATGTTCGCCCGTTCCATGTTCCAAACCGAGGACATGGATGCACAACACATCCTCTTAAATCGGGTCGCAGATATGCTGGATAACAACACCCTGATTTCAACTGTCAACAGGCATCACGGTAACTTAAGTGTCGCAAATCTGCGAAGCTCACATGAACTGCAAGAAAGTGGCACGGCGATCGGCAAGACTGTTTTGGACGGTTTTAGCTAGATTCACCAGAGATTAATAATGATAATTGCTAATCTCCTCTAACCCGAAACAACTCCAGTAGAGTCGATCGCGCGATCGCCTCTATTTTTTGACCAAAACCAGTAGGTTTCAAGCCTCCCCTTTCAAGGTAGGGACTATTCATTGGAGAGAGAAAAAATGTAACCCCCAAAGTGCCAGCCCCCTAAATCCCCCAAGTGTGGGGGACTTTGACTCCGGTTCCCCCCAGATTTGGGTAGGGACTACTCATCGGAGAGAGAAAAAATGTAACCCTCAAAGTGCCAGCCCCCTAAATCCCCCAAGTGTGGGGGACTTTGACTCCGGTTCCCCCCAGATTTGGGTAGGGACTATTCATCGGAGAGAGAAAAAATGTAACCCCCAAAGTGCCAGCCCCCTAAATCCCCCAAGTGTGGGGGACTTTGACTCCGGTTCCCCCCAGATTTGGGGGGTTAGGGGGGCAATAATTGACGACAAGTCAGGCATTATCGCTTACTATTGCCCGTTGCCTATTGCCTATTGCCTAGCGCGTAGCGCTATACCAGCGAGGAAAATGGTTAAGATAGAGAAAAAATTTTAGGATATCGCAAACATGAGTTCCGAGTCTCCCAAACCGCCTTTACCAGATACGATAAAAAAGACAACGGAAGAGTTAGATAAGTTCGTTCAGTGGATCGCGGAATTAATTCGCCGTCGCAGTTGGTTTACGCTGCTGTTGCTGGTTGATGTAACACTCATTCTCTTTTGTACTCAGGGGGGAATTGTCCCTCAATTTTTAAAAAGTGCGTTTAGTTTCGAGTTACCGGGATGGTATGGAAAGGCATTCTGGCTGACAGTTGCAGGGATTTTTCTCGCGGCTTTAATCGTCGCGGTGGTGACAATGCCCTCGGAAATGGAGGAAGATAACTTTAAGGAACGCAGGGCGATTAAGGGGTTGCGGCCTTTTACCCGAGGGGATGCGGAAATTTTTAGCCGTTTGCAACGTCAGCGAGATTTGGAGGACTGTTTGCATTCTCTGAAAAGTTCCTCCTTTCGCTTTGGCTATTTGGTGGGAGAGTCGGGGTGCGGGAAAACTTCTTTTTTACAAGCAGGTTTGTTGCCGAAATTGGAGGAGGCGATCGCCTCTGTTGGGGTCTACATTCGCTTTAGCGATCGCGATCCTCTCGAAACGGTTCGCAGGGCGATCGGCGAGCAACTTTCCCTAAAATCCCTATCTACGGGGGAAAAGGGGAGCTTTCTGGCGTTGGTTAAGGAGGCAGTTGCAGCAACCTCGAAGCCGCTAATTTTGTTGTTTGACCAGTTTGAACAGTTTTTCGTTCAATGCAAATATGAAGGCGATCGCCAGCCTTTTATCCAAGAGTTGAAGGAGTGGTATGAGTGTCCAGAAAAGCCCCCTGTTAAGATTATTTTTAGCATTCGCGCCGATCTTTACTACTATCTGATTGAAATCGAGCAAGCGTTGGCTTATAACCCCAGTCCTTTTGAAGTATGTCGCCTAAAAAAGTTTTCTCCTCAACAAGCGACGGAGGTTCTCGGGGTGATTGCAGAAACAGAAAAACTGGAGTTCGATCGCGCTTTCATTGAAAAAATGAGCCAACAAGAACTCGCCAGTCGGGAAGATGGGTTAATTTCTCCCGTGGATGTGCAGATTCTCGCCTGGATGCTGGAACGGGAAAATATGGAGCAATTGCGGGCGTTTAATGAGAAGGCGTTTCAAAAATTGGGGGGAATTGAAGGATTATTAAAGCGGTATTTGGAGAAGGTTTTAGAAACGAGAACGTTGGCAAGTCAGCGTCAGGGGACGATTAAGGTGTTATTAGCGCTGACGGATTTGGAGAGGCAGGTGCGGGGGGGAGTGATGACGGTGGCGGAGTTGGGGGAGAAACTGAAGGAAACGGTACAACCGAGGGAGGTGGCGGAAGCAACGGTATGGTTAGCACGGGGAGATGTACGCTTGATCTCTGCGGTGGAAGGTGAGGGGAAGAGGGGTTATGAGTTGGCGCACGAACGCATGATCCCAGCGTTGATGCAGTTATCGGGGAAGGAGTTGACGGCGGCGGATCGGGCGAATAAGTTACTGGATACGCGGGTTAATGAATGGCTGGGGAGTAAGGGTAAGTCTCGTTATTTGTTGGATATTCGGGAGTTATGGGTGATCGAGCGGCAAAAACCTTATTTGATTTGGGGGGCGAAACGAGGGCAAAAGGAAAGGCTGTTGAGGTTGAGTAAGCGGCGCATTTATGGGGTTACGGGTTCAGTTGCGAGTGTAGTGCTGGTTGTGGTGTTGTTTAGCGGTTGGTTATTTTTTACCCCACAGGGACAGATACAGCAAGTCCGATCGGAAATAACGGGCAATTCCCTTGCTAAAGTCGGTGACACAACAGAAGCACAGGTGGCTGTGGCTGTGGCGAAGGATGGGCAGTGGGAAACTGCATTTAAGTTGGTTGCCGATCATGTTAACAACGATTCGGATCGAGCTACTTTTCTCGAGGAATTTGCTGCGATCGTCCCCCGAGGAACGGATTCTAGCCAAGCTAAAGTTCAATTGGAAAAGGCTGTAGCAGAGGCCGAAAAGATTGACGACCCAAACTCCAAATCCTCTACCCTGAGAGCGATCGCCTCGGCTTCTGGACAACTCAAAGATGAGAAAGCGGCTCAGAAACTCTTGCAGGAGGCTCTCGAAGCGGCAAAGGAGATTGACGACCCAAACTCCAAATCCGATGCCCTGAGAGCGATCGCCTCGGCTTATGGACAACTCAAAGATGAGAAAGCGGCTCAGAAACTCTTGCAGGAGGCTCTCGAAGCGGCAAAGGAGATTGACGACCCAAACTCCAAATCCGATGCCCTGAGAGCGATCGCCTCGGCTTATGGACAA